>NZ_JBHYMC010000039.1:29218-60783 GCF_042742535.1 Streptomyces sp. NPDC058880 | reverse complement strand
CCGCTGCCGCCGCGGCGGCAGCGGCGGCGGCGGTCGTGCCCGACCACGCCGAGGAGGTGGCCGGCCGACTGGACGACCGGCAGCAGATCGCGGCAACGCTGGCGCAGCTGGGGGCGTTGCGCGGACCGGAGCGAGAGGTCCTCCTGCTGTGCCTGTGCGAGGGCCTTGAGTACGCCGAGGCTGCACGGGCCCTCGGTATTCCGGTGGGAACCGTCCGCTCGCGGCTGTCGCGGGCCCGTACGAAGCTGCGCAAACTCGCCGACGCGGAAATGAAGAAGAACAGCCGGGAACTCGCGGCTCGGTCCCGACAGACATATGACGACCGCGCGAAGCCGGTCCGGTCCGCACAGGAGGGAATCTGATGAACGCCGACCTTTCCGGGCCCCTCCCGGCCGGCCGGGAGGGGAGTTCCCTCCCCCTGTCGTTCGTCGACCGGGAACTCCCCGCGGGCCGCCACCAGTTCCACAAGGAGCGACTGATGGCCCAGATCCACGAAGACCTCCGAGCCGCCGACCCGGGCGAGCCCGCCACCGGAGCTGTCGACCCCGACCGCAGGGCGAGGCGCAATCCCTTCCTGCGGCGGTCGTTCCTCGTGCCCGCTGCGGCCTTCGCCCTGGCCGGAGCACTCGCCGCGGGCTTCCTCACCTACGTGGACCGGGGCGCGGCGGACGGAACGGGCTCCACGATCGCCACGGGTCCGGCGATGACCACCCGCATCGGAGCCGCCGACGCGAAGGGGACGGCGCAGCTCCTGGACCGGATCTCCCTCGCGGCCGCCTCCGCGGGCCCCGGGGTGAAGGTGCGCCCGGACCAGTTCGTCTATGTCGGCGTCAAGACGGCCAACACCTACGTCCGGGTCGTCGACGACAAGAGCAGCCTCGTCAGTGAAGAACTGCACCTGCGGCACACGTGGAACTCCCCCGACGGTCTCAAGGGCTGGCTGATCGAGCCCGGAGCCACTCCTGCGCAGGGCATGACGCTGGATTGGCCGAAGGAGGGGGGCCGGCCCATGCAGCCGAACCTCAACGCGCCCAGCCACGACTACCTCGCCGGGCTGCCCACCGACCCCGACGTGCTGCTGAAGAAGATCTACGAGGAGACGCGTGGCAAGGGGCGCGGACCCGATCAGCAGGCCTTCACCACGATCGGCGACCTGCTGCGGGGCAGCTATCCGCCGGCCGAGCTCACGGCCGCGCTCTACCGGACCGCGGCGAAGATCCCCGGCGTGGTGACCGTGGACGACGCGGTCGACGCCCAGGGCCGACACGGTATCGCCGTCGCCCGGCTCGACGAGGAGAGCGGGCAGCGGGAGGAGTGGATCTTCGACCGGGAGACGCTGGAGTATCTCGGCGAGCGGGTCGTCCAGGTGCGGGGCAGTTCGGGCGAGGACGGGCTGATCAAGGAGGGCACGGTGGTGTTCACCACTGCCGTGATGACGCGGGGTGTCGTCGACCGCATGAAGGAGATGCCGCCTTCGGCCGGTTGAACCCGTCGCCTGCCGCGGGCTCGGCGGATCCCGGCGCCTGCCGTGCCGCCTGCCGCCGCCTGCCGCGTGTGGCGCCGTCGCGGAGGTGGGCACCGAGGTCCCGGCTCCGCCCGCCCCGCCCCCGCCCCGCGTCTCGGAAGCCGGCGGGCCGGTACGGGGGCCTGCGGGGCCGGGGCGGGCTGCCCGGTCAGGTCCAGTGGGCGGGGCGGGCCAGGGTGGTGGGGATGCGGGTCTGCGCGTCGCCCTGGGCCGCGTTCAACTGGGGCTGGGTGAGGAAGACGGCTCCGCGCAGGTCCGCGCCGCGCAGGTTCGCGTCGCGCAGGTCGGCACCGATCAGGTCGGCCGTGCGGAGGTCGGCGCGGGAGAGGTCGGCGGCGATCAGGTAGGCGCCGCGGAGGTTCGCCCCGCGGAGGTCGGCGCCGGAGAGGCGTGCGCCCATGAGGTCGGCGCCGCGATGGTTCTTCTTGCGGCCCGGCACCGTGGCCCGCACCAGTGCACTGGTTTCGAGCAGCAGGGTGTTGACCCGGCCGCGCAGGGCTGCGACGTCCAGGGTGACGAGGGCCTCGGGGTCGGCGCGGGTCCACTGCTCCGTCTCGGCGAGCACGCGGCGCAGGCCGGGATGGACCGGGGCCGCGTCGGGGAGACCCAGGGCCTGGTCCACGTAGAAGAGCAGTTCGTGCAGTTGCCGCATCACCGGGAACACCTCGAACATCTCGCTCCGGATCCCCGGATGGGTGCGCCAGTCGCGGCCGCCGAAGGTGACCTGGGAGGTCTGCTGGCCCGCGCCGAAGCAGTCGAAGACGGTGCAGCCCTGGAAGCCCTGGTCGCGCAGCCGGGTGTGGATGCCGCAGCGGAAGTCCTGCCGGAGGTTCTTGCAAGGGGTTCCGGCGGTCTTGTTCACGGCGAAGTCGTTGGACCTGGCGAACGGCAGGGCGACGCAGCAGAGCGCGAAGCAGTTCGCGCAGTCGGCTTGCAGGAGCGGCAGGCTGGGCGGGCCGGGCGGATGGGGCGGGCCGGGCGGTCTGGGCGGGGTCGTGGACACGCCTTCATTGTCGCCCGGTCCACGGTCCCCCCCCGGCCCTCGGTCTCCCAGCCTTCCCGGCCTCGGGCGTGGTCGGGTACCCGGCCGCGCGGGACGGACTCCGGAGGAATGGCGGAGGAATGGCGGAGGGCTGCGGGGCGGGCGAAAGCGGGTTGATCGCGGGGGAGGGCGGGGAGAGCATCGCCGCATGACAGAAGTGATCGCAGTCGCCGTCATCACCGTGCTCGCCGTGATCAGTCCCGGCGCCGATTTCGCCATGGTGGTCCGCAACAGCTACCTCTACGGGCGGCCCACCGGGCTGTTCGCCGCCGCCGGGGTCGCGGCGGGCGTGTTGGTCCACGTCTCGTACACGATGCTGGGGGTCGGTCTGCTGATCGCCTCCTCCACCGCGCTGTTCACCGTGATCAAGCTGGCGGGCGCGGCCTATCTGGTGTGGATCGGGATACGGACCTTCCGGGCGCGGGCGGAGGTGACCGTGGACCTGGAGTCGAAGCCTGGCCTGACCCGGCTGGGGGCGATGCGGTCGGGGTTCCTGACCAACGTGCTGAACCCGAAGACGACGCTGTTCGTGGTGTCGACCTTCACACAGGTGGTCGATCCGGGTACGCCGCTGTGGCAGCAGGCGGGCTACGGGCTGTTCATGTCGGCGGCGCACCTGGGTTGGTTCGGGGCGGTGGCGGTGTTCTTCTCCGTCTCCAGTCTGCGCGAGCGGATGCTGAAGGCGCAGAAGGCGCTGAACCGGGCCATCGGGTCGGTGCTGGTGGGGCTGGGGGTGGGGTTGGGGTTCGCCCGCTGAGGGTCGGTGCGGGGCTGGCGCCGCTGGTTACCTGTCGGTAGCGTTCGGGGCATGAGCAGTGCCGAGGGGTTCTTCGAACGACGTGATGCCGGACGGTTCGCCGCCACCGAGTACACGCGCGGGCCGTGGGACCCGGGCTCGCAGCACGCCGGTCCGCCGGCCGCGCTGCTCGGGCGGGCCGTCGAGGAACGGCCGGGTGCGCGGGCGGACATGCGGATCGCCCGGATCACGTACGAGATCCTGCGCCCGGTGCCGATCGGTGAGTTGGAGGTCACCACCAGCGTGCTGCGCTCCGGCCGCAGCACCGAGGTGGTCGAGGCCGCGATCGCCCCGGTGGGCGCCGCGCCGGTGATGCTGGCGCGGGCCCTGCGGATCCGGGTGGCCGAGGAGTCCGTACCGGCCGTGGTGGGCGGACCGCAGCTGCCCGCGCCGGGCGAGGTGGAGGTGACGCCGTTCTTCCCGGTGCCGTGGGAGACCGGCTACCACTCGGCCATGGAGACCCGGTTCACCGAGGGCGCCTTCGTCGAACCGGGGCCCGGCACCTGCTGGATGCGGATGAAGGTGCCGCTGATCGCCGGGGAGCGGGTCCGGCCGCTGGACCGGGTGCTGATCGCCGCCGACTCGGGCAACGGGATCAGCGCGGTGATGGACTTCGGGCGCTACGTCTTCGTCAACAGCGACCTGAGCGTCCATCTGCACCGCCATCCGGTGGGCGAGTGGGCGTGCGTGCAGGCCCGTACGAGCGTGGACGCGGCCGGCATCGGCCTGGCGGACGCGCGGCTCCACGACGAGAAGGGCCCCATCGGGCGCAGCGCGCAGAGCCTGTACGTCGCGCCCCGTTAGCGGGGGAGCGGGGCGGGCGGTCCGGCGCATCGGGGGGAGCGGCCCGGACCGCACGGCGAAGCCGATCGGCGCCTCACGCGCGCCCCCGCGGTGCCGGCGGTTGCCTTCGCCCCGGGCGCGACCTCTCCATGCACGGCGGGGGCAGGGCGCGGCCCGCCGTGCCCCCGCCCGCCGACCCCGGGTACTGGACGGTGGTCCGCTGTCGCGTCGAGGATGGGCCGAGAAGTGTGCGAGCGCCGCCTGCTCGGGCTTCCAAGTGGGGTAGTAGGACATGCGACACGGCCGAATCGCACATTGAAGTGACCGTGATGGGGGAGGGTTGACGGGTGCGCAGATTCTGGATGGCCGGCGGGATCGGTATCGGGCTGTGTCTGACCTTCGTGACGCTCCTCGTCGTGGGGACGTACTCGGCGGCGGCGGGGCTCGTGGGTTCGGGTGCCGGCGGCCGCGCCGTGGGCCTGACGAAGGGGGCCGTGCCGGCGAAGTACCAGGCACTGGTGGAGAAGTGGGGCAACCTGTGCCCGGCGATCAGCCCGCCTCTGCTGGCCGCCCAGCTGTACTCGGAGAGCGGCTGGAACCCGAGAGCGGTCAGCCCGGCGGACGCGCGGGGCATCGCGCAGTTCATCCCGGGCACCTGGGCGGGCCACGGCATCGACGGTGACGGTGACGGCGACCGGGACATCTGGGACCCGAACGACGCCATCCCGTCGGCCGCTTCGTACGACTGCCAGCTGGCCAAGGACGTGCGGAGCGTTCCGGGTGACCCGACGTCGAACATGCTGGCCGCCTACAACGCCGGCGCCTACGCGGTCATCAAGTACGGGGGGGTGCCCCCGTACAAGGAGACCCAGGGGTACGTGAAGGCCATCACCACCCTGGCGAAGAGCTTCGAGCGTCCCGTCGGGCGGGTGGCTCCCTCGCAACAGGCCGCCGGGGCGATCTACTTCGCCCAGAAGCAGCTGGGCACGCCCTACCTGTGGGGCGGCAACGGGACGCCCGACCAGGGTGGGCGCTTCGACTGCTCGGGACTGACCAAGGCCGCGTACGAGACGGTCGGGATCGAGCTGCCGCGCGTGGCCAATGACCAGTACAACGCCGGTTCGCACCCTTCGCGCGGCGAACTCCTCCCCGGAGACCTGGTGTTCTTCTCCGATGATCTGACGAATTCGCGGGAGATCCGGCACGTCGGGCTCTACGTGGGCGGCGGATATATGATCAACGCCCCGTACACCGGGGCGGTCATCCGCTTCGACAGGATCGACACTCCCGACTACTTCGGGGCGACCCGCGTGACGAAGGACGGAGCGGAGTCCCTTCCCGGGTGGTCCGGTGCGGCCCGGCCCTCCTAGCAACTCTCCGTGATGCGAAGGCCCTGAGCTGCGACGGCCAGTCACTCTTCGATAACGTTGCCGTGATCATTCGGTGGAGAGTGGAACCCCGTCGCAGGGGCGTGCGTTCCATGAACGCGGGGGTTGATCAAGAGGGTGTCGAAGGGCGCACACCTGGGTGCGTCCGCAGGGGAACCACGGCAAGGGCAAGGGGCCGCGTCACCATGGCTGGACTCACAACAGGTGGGCCGAACGTGGATGTCAGCCTGCTGTACGAGGTCAACGGAGCCGCCCGGCGAGCCCCCGCGTGGGTGGACACGGCCGTGAGTCTGGCCGGTGAGTACGGGATCCTCCTGGCCATGGTGTTGCTGGTC
Organism: Streptomyces sp. NPDC058880; assembly: GCF_042742535.1. Taxonomy (NCBI): domain Bacteria; kingdom Bacillati; phylum Actinomycetota; class Actinomycetes; order Kitasatosporales; family Streptomycetaceae; genus Streptomyces; species Streptomyces sp. NPDC058880. The sequence continues at coordinate 54,914 of NZ_JBHYMC010000039.1, read as the reverse complement.
CTGTGGTGCTGGCGCGGCGCCCGCAGGCAGGACGAGGCGGCCGCCGCCGAATCCTTCACCGCGCTGGTGTGGGCCCCGCTGGCCGCCGGCCTGGCCCTGCTCGTGAACGTACCGCTGCGGGAACTCGTCGGCCGTCGAAGCCCGTTCGAGCTGCACGAGGGGTTGCAGGTCCTCGAACCCGGCTGGGGCGTGGGCCTGGGCAACACCGAGTACTCCTTCGCCAGCGGTCACACCACCGTCGCGATGGCCCTGGGGGTCGGCCTGTTCGTCGCACACCGCAAGCTCGGGATCCTGGGGATCGCGCTGGCCCTCGTCGAAGGCGTCTGCCGCGTCTACATGGGCGTCAACTACCCGACCGACGTGATCGGCGGACTCGCGCTCGGCACGGCCGTGGTCCTCGTCCTCGCGCCGCTCGCACTGGCCCTCCTGGACCCGGTGGTCCGGGCGGTGGCCGGCTCCCGGCGTCTCGGGCGGCTGGTACGGGCCGGGGGCCGGGCGCGGCCCCTGCCGGTCGACCTCGCGCAGAACCGGACCCCGCCCGCGGGGCGGCGCCCGCAGGACGAGGACCTCGCCGCCTGACGGGCGACCGGCTGACACCCCCTCCACCGCGCGAAGGGGCCTGCCGGGGAGTCAGGGACGGCTCAGCCCGTCCCGTAGGAATCCCACACGGCGAGCAGCGCGGCCGTCAGCAGGCACAGCGCGGCTGCCCCGAAGCACACCAGGACCGCCCGCGGGCGGGGCCGGGGGGTCACCGGTCACCCGTGTCGGTGTCGCTCCCGCGGCGGTAGCGGGAGCGCAGCCACAGCCCGGTGGCCAGGGCGGCCACCGAGGTGAGCCCGATGGCGAGGGCCACGTCGGCGGGGCTGTCGGCCGAGCCCACGGGTCTGGCCCAGGCCACTGCGGCCGGGGCGAACGCGATGAGCAGGGCCCAGAGAAGGGCCGCGAGGCGGGCTGCGGAACCTGGCATGAGTCAAGGGCATCCGCTGCGGCGCTCGGTGGCCAGCCGGGCCGTCCGAACGGGCGAGGAGACTCAAGCGCCGGTGGCCTCGTGGCCGGCGGCGTCCTTGCGGGCGAGGTCGCGGGAGCGGCGGGCGGGGCCCTTCCAGCCGCAGGAGCAGACGGCCAGGCAGAAGGATCCGCGGTCGGCGGTGGAAGTGGTGTGGGTGGTCGGCGGCTGGGGCTGGGTCTGGGACTGCGGCCGCGGGAGCGGCACGGCGTCGAGCGCAGGGACCGGTGTCGCGTCGATGTGCGGTTCCACTTCTCCACGGTACCCGGGGTCGGCGGTGGGCGGGGAGGGTGCCCCGTGACGGGATACCCCGGGCCTCGTTAAGGGGAGCGGGTGGGGACCTCGGGCAAGCGGCTTTCATGCGTTGGGGGTTGGCAGGCGATGGTGGTTCACCGGCAGAGGCGGCCGCGCGGGCGCGTGGCCGAGGTGGTGCTGGCCGCCGGAGTCGCCCTGGCAGTGACCGCGACGAGCGGGTGCGCCGGCGGCGAAGGAAGCGACGACCGGTCCCCGGCGGAGGCGGCCTCGGTGGTCCGCGGCGCTGCCGACGTGCTGGCGCGCACCGGCAGCGCCCGGGCCCGTACGGCCATGGAGATGGCCACGGGCGGGACCCGGGTCACCATCCGGGGCGAGGGCGGCGTCGACTTCAAGAAGCGGATGGGGCAGCTGCTGGTGCTGCTTCCGGCCGATGTGAAGGGCGAGGACGAGCACCGGCCCATCACCGAGCTCCTCGTGCCGGGCGCGCTCTACATGAAGAACCGCGGCGCGGGCGTCCCCGCCGACAAGTGGGTGCGCATCGACACGACGGCCCTGCCCGACGGGAACCTGGTCACCGGAGGCGCCACCGATCCGCTGCTCGCGGCCGAGCTGCTGCGGGTCGCGCAGGAGGTGACGTACGTCGGGGAGACCGAAGTGGCGGGCACCAGGGTGCGGCACTACCGGGGGACCACCGACATCGGGCGGGCCGCGGTGAGCGCGTCGGCGGAGATGCGCGGGGCGCTGGCGGCGGCGGCGAAAGGGTTCAGCGAGGACACGGTGCCCTTCGACGCGTACCTGGACGACGAGGGCCGGCTGCGGAAGGTCAGGCACCGCTTCAGCTACGTCAACAATGGCGTGATCGATGTGTCATCGACCACGCTGCTGTACGGATTCGGCACGCCGGTGACCGTCGTATTGCCCGCGAGCGGGGACATTTACGCCGGAAAGATCGCGGACTAGTGGGGCGGGCGGTCCGGGAGCCGCGCGATCGGGCCATGGCCGGGTATCCGGAAATGGTCCATCCGTGTCATGCGGGGGGACGAGCGTCCTCCCTACGCTGAGAAGCCGGGCGCCGGCACGAGGTGCGGCACGACCGATGACGGCCGGTGGCCGGTGGCAGATTGAGGTGACACGCGTGACTCCCGCAGGCGGTACGACGGTGCAGGACCACGTGGCGCTCGCCGAGATCGAACTGTGCGGTGAGCTGATCATCGCCGCGTCCGCGGCCGCCGAGGACCGGCTGAGCCTGGACCGCATCGACGAGGTCCTGCTGGGCCGCTAGTGCCGTGCCGGGGGGAGCGTGAGGCGGTGAACCTTTCCGGCCACGGCACTGGGCCGTGTCTGGGGCTCGCGGCGTCCGCGACGGCCCCGGACGAGCCGGGTCGTCCGGCCCCGAACCGCCTCATGCCCCCCGCCCCACCGCCCCCGGGGCGTCGCCGCGGGCGGGCCCCGCCGCGGGAACGCCGGCGGCGGGACCGGTCGCCTCAGGTGCGCAGCAGCCGCGCGATGGCCTTGGTGGCCTCCTCGACCTTGGCGTCGATCTCGGCCCCGCCCTTGACCGCGGCGTCGGCGACGCAGTGGCGCAGGTGCTCCTCCAGCAGCTGGAGCGCGAAGGACTGGAGCGCCTTCGTGCTCGCCGAGACCTGGGTGAGTATGTCGATGCAGTAGACGTCCTCGTCGACGAGGCGCTGGAGGCCGCGGATCTGCCCCTCGATCCGGCGCAGTCGTTTGAGGTGCTCGTCCTTCTGGTGGTGGTAGCCGTGGACGGCCCCGGCGTCGTGGGGGGTGCCCGGGGTGGCCGCCGTACCGGACACGGCTCCGGAGCCCTCCGCCTCGATGGTCGTCATAGGTCCTCCCGTGGTCCGGAGCGAGGGGGCTGGATACCCCTCATGGGTATAGGATAACGGGCTCTCGCCCGACGGGCAGGGGCCCGTGGTCCTCACTCTGCCTGATGGAGGACACTGAGGAATGGCCGGTTAGCCGTGGCAGGGGGATGCGCCTAGCATCAGCCTGACCGAATCCGATGCACCCCGAGGACCTCACGTGCGATTTCGTCTGACCCCCAGGGAGACGAGCTTCTACGACATGTTCGCCGCATCCGCGGACAACATCGTCACGGGCTCCAAGCTCCTGATGGAACTGCTCGGAGCGGACGCGTCCGCCCGGGCCGAGATCGCGGAACGGATGCGGGCGGCGGAGCACGCGGGGGACGACGCGACCCACGCGATCTTCCACCAGCTGAACTCCTCCTTCATCACGCCGTTCGACCGTGAGGACATCTACTCCCTGGCGTCGTCGCTCGACGACATCATGGACTTCATGGAGGAGGCCGTCGACCTCGTCGTCCTCTACAACATCGAAGAGCTTCCCAAGGGTGTCGAGCAGCAGATCGAGGTCCTGGCGCGGGCGGCCGAGCTGACCGCCGAGGCCATGCCGCACCTGCGGACGATGGACAACCTCACCGAGTACTGGATCGAGGTCAACCGGCTGGAGAACCAGGCGGACCAGATCCACCGCAAGCTGCTCGCCCACCTCTTCAACGGCAAGTACGACGCCATCGAGGTGCTCAAGCTCAAGCAGATCGTCGACGTGCTCGAAGAGGCGGCCGACGCGTTCGAGCACGTCGCGAACACGGTGGAGACCATCGCGGTCAAGGAGTCCTGAACCTCGTGGACACCTTCGCTCTGGTCGTGACCATCGGTGTCGCGCTCGGTTTCACGTATACGAACGGTTTCCACGACTCGGCGAACGCGATCGCGACCTCGGTCTCCACGCGTGCGCTGACCCCGCGCGCCGCCCTCGCGATGGCCGCGGTGATGAACCTCGCGGGAGCCTTCCTGGGCAGCGGGGTGGCCAAGACGGTCTCCCAGGGCCTGATCGAGACGCCGCACGGCTCCACGGGCATGTGGATCCTCTTCGCGGCGCTGGTCGGCGCGATCGTCTGGAACCTGATCACCTGGTACTTCGGCCTTCCCTCGTCCTCCTCGCACGCCCTCTTCGGCGGCATGGTGGGTGCGGCCCTGGCCGGCGGCACGCAGGTGATCTGGTCGGGCGTGGTCGACAAGATCGTCATCCCGATGTTCGTCTCGCCGGTCGTCGGCCTGGTCGTCGGCTACCTGGTGATGGTGGTCATCCTGTGGATGTTCCGCCGGACCAACCCGCACAAGGCCAAGCACGGCTTCCGCATCGCGCAGACGGTGTCGGCGGCCGCGATGGCCCTCGGCCACGGTCTGCAGGATGCGCAGAAGACGATGGGCATCGTCGTGATGGCCCTGGTCATTGCGGACGTGCAGACTTCGGACGCGCCGATCCCGGTGTGGGTCAAGGTCGCGTGTGCCGTGATGCTGTCGCTGGGTACGTACGCGGGTGGCTGGCGCATCATGCGTACGCTCGGCCGCAAGATCATCGAGCTGGATCCCCCGCAGGGCTTCGCGGCGGAGACCACCGGTGCCTCGATCATGTTCGGTTCGGCCTACCTCTTCCACGCGCCGATCTCCACCACCCACGTGATCACCTCGGCGATCATGGGTGTGGGTGCGACAAAGCGCGTGAACGCCGTGCGCTGGGGCGTCGCCAAGAACATCATCCTGGGCTGGTTCATCACGATGCCGGCTGCGGCCCTGGTCGCCGCGATCAGCTTCTGGGTCGTGAACCTGGCCTTCGGCTAGGGCGTGCCGGGCGTCCCGGGGCAGACGGGGGGGATGCGCGACGCGCCGTCCTCGTGCCGTGACCCGCTGAGCCGCGGCTGCGCCGGACACGAAAGCGGGCCGGCTCCCCCCACCCAGGGGGAGCCGGCCCTCTTTCTTTCTTCCGCCCTCGCGGTGGCACCGCCATGCAGCACCGCAGGACGCTTGCACATCTCGCTCTAGCCGAAGCGGCCCGAGATGTAGTCCTCGGTCGCCTGCATGGACGGGTTCGAGAAGATCCGGTCCGTGTCGTCGATCTCGATGAGCTTGCCGGGCTGGCCGACCGCCGCGAGGTTGAAGAACGCGGTGCGGTCGGAGACGCGGGCGGCCTGCTGCATGTTGTGCGTCACGATGACGATCGTGAAGCGCTCCTTGAGCTCGCCGATCAGGTCCTCGATGGCCAGGGTGGAGATCGGGTCGAGGGCCGAGCAGGGCTCGTCCATCAGCAGGACCTGGGGCTCGACCGCGATGGCGCGGGCGATGCACAGACGCTGCTGCTGGCCGCCGGAGAGGCCGGAGCCGGGCTTGTTCAGGCGGTCCTTGACCTCGTTCCAGAGGTTGGCGCCCTGGAGGGAGCGCTCCACGATGTCCGTCAGCTCGGACTTCTTGAAGCTGCCGTTCAGCCGCAGGCCGGCGGCCACGTTGTCGAAGATCGACATGGTGGGGAAGGGGTTCGGGCGCTGGAAGACCATGCCCACCGTGCGGCGGACCGCGACGGGGTCCACGCCGGCGCCGTACAGGTTCTCGTCGTCCAGCATCACCTTGCCCTCGACGCGGCCGCCGGGGGTGACCTCGTGCATGCGGTTGAGGGTGCGCAGGAAGGTGGACTTGCCGCAGCCGGAGGGGCCGATGAAGGCCGTCACCGAGCGGGGTTCGACGGTCATCGAGATGTCGTCGATGGCCTTGTGGTTGCCGTAGAAGGCGGACAGTCCGCTGACGTCGATTCGCTTCGCCATGGGGGTCACTTCGCTTTCATACAGTCGCGTCAGCGACCGGTCTTCGGGGCCTTCCAGCGGGCGATGCCGCGGGCCACCAGATTGAGGATCATGACGAAGGCGATCAGGACGAGCGCTGCGGCCCATGCCCGGTCGTAGGAGGCCTCGCTGCCGACCTTGTACTGCTCCCAAATGTAGAGCGGGAGCGAGGACTGGGCGCCTTCGAAGGGGTTGCCGTTGATCAGCTGGGAGCCGAAGACCAGCAGCATGATCGGGGCGGTTTCACCGGCGATGCGGGCGACGGCCAGCATCAGACCGGTGGAGATGCCGCCGATGGCGGTGGGAAGCACCACCTTGAGGATCACGCGCCACTTCGGCACACCGAGGGCCAGGGCGGCCTCGCGCAGCTCGTTCGGGACGAGCTTGAGCATCTCCTCGGTGGAGCGGACCACGACCGGCATCATCAGGATCGACAGGGCCATCGCGCCGGCGAAGCCGGAGGGGCCGAAGCCGAGCATCAGGTTCCAGGTCGTCAGGATGAAAAGCCCCGCGACGATGGAGGGGATACCGGTCATCACGTCGACGAAGAAGGTGACGGCCCGGGCGAGCTTGCCCTTGCCGTACTCGACGAGGTAGACGGCGGTCAGCAGGCCGATGGGGGCTGCGATCAGGGTGGCCAGGGCGATCTGCTCGATGGTGCCGAGCAGGGCGTGGTAGACGCCGCCGCCCTCGTCGAAGCTGGTCACACCGTTCATGGAGTGGCTGAGGAAGTTGCCGCTCAGCAGCGTGACGCCGCGGCTGATGGTGGTCCACATCAGCGAGAGCAGCGGGATGACCGCGAGGACGAAGCAGACCCACACGAGGGAGGTCGCGATCCGGTCCTTGGCCTGGCGGCGGTTCTCGATCAGCGCGCTGGCGGCATACGTGATGCCGATGAAGAGCAGGGCCGCGATGAGCCCCCACTGGATCCTGCTGTGGAGGTCGAACACGACGCCGATGCCGCAGCCGAGGGCGATCGCGAGGGCCGCGATGCCGGCCGGGGCCCAGCGGGGCAGGCCGCCTCGGGTGAGGCTGGAGGGGGCGGCGGACTTGGGGGCCCGGGTGGGCCGCTGGTCCTGGAGTGCGTGGCTCATCAGGCGTTCGCCCCCGAGAAGTCCTTGCGGCGAGCGATGATCAGGCGAGCTGCACCGTTGACCAGCAGGGTGAGCAGGAAGAGTACGAGGCCCGAGGCGATCAGGGCGTCGCGGCCGAACTCGTTGGCCTCGTCGAACTTCGCGGCGATGTTCTGGGCGAAGGTGCCGCCGCCCGGGTTCAGGATGTGACCGGAGATGAGGAAGCTCGGCGACAGGACGGTGGCGACGGCCATGGTCTCGCCGAGGGCGCGGCCGAGGCCGAGCATCGAGGCGGAGATGACGCCGGAGCGGCCGAAGGGCAGCACCGACATCCGGATGACCTCCCAGCGGGTCGCGCCGAGGGCCAGGGCGGCCTCCTCGTTCATGCGCGGGACCTGGAGGAAGACCTCGCGGCTGACGCTGGTCACGATCGGCAGGATCATGATCGCGAGCAGGATGCCGACGGTGAAGAGCGAGCGTGCGACGCCGACCTGGGTCTTGTCGAAGACGTAGGTCCAGCCCATGTACTCGTCGAGCCAGAGGTTCAGGCCGGCCAGCTGCGGGACGAGGAAGAGGGCGCCCCAGATGCCGTAGATGATCGACGGCACGGCGGCCAGCAGGTCGACCACGTAGGCGATCGGAGCGGCCAGCTTGCGCGGCGCGTAGTGCGAGATGAAGAGGGCGATACCGACGGCGATCGGAACCGCGATGACCATCGCGATGATCGAGCTGACGATGGTGCCGAAGAGCAGGACGGCGATGCCGAAGACGGGCGGGTTGGCCGACGCGTTCCAGTCGAAGGTGGTGAGGAAGTTCCCCTCGTTCTTCGACAGTGCGATCGAGGCGCGGTAGGTGAGGAAGGCGGCGATCGACGCCATGATCACCAGGAGCGTGATGCCGGAGCCCTTGGAGAGCCCGGCGAAGATCTTGTCACCGGCGCGGCCGGTGGACCCCTTGCTCGTGGAGACGGGCGGATCCGTGTCTATCTGGGTGGGTGTGGTGGAAGCCATGGTCTTTCCGGTCTGTGTGGGGGCAAGCCCCCTGGCGGCGGTGCACCGGATTCCCCCGGGTGGGAGGGGAAGGGGCTCCGGGGCCGGCCTCCCCGTCCCCGGACGGGGAGGGGAGGACCGGCTCCTGGAGCTCAGGACTAGCTCAGCGAGTTGATGACCTCGCGGACCTTGGCGTTGATCTCGGCCGGGATCGGCGCGTAGCCGTTCTCCAGGAGGACCTTCTGGCCCGCGTCCGAGGCGGTGTAGTTCAGGAAGGACTTCACGGTCGGGAGCGTCTCGGCCTTGTTGCCCTTGTCGCAGACGACCTCGTAGGTCACCAGGACGAGCGGGTAGGCGCCCTCGGCCTTGGTGGTGTAGTCGAGCTTCAGCGCCAGGTCGGAGCCAGTGCCGGAGATCTTGGCGGCGGCGATGGCCTTGGAGGCGTTGTCGCCGGTGGCCGGGACCGGGGCGGCGGCGCCCGTGTTCAGGTCGACGGTCTTGATGCCCTGGGCGCTGGCGAAGGAGAGCTCGAAGTAGCCGATCGCGCCGTCGACCTGCTTGACCTGCGCGGCGACACCGGCGGAGCCGGAGGCGGCCTGGCCGCCCGGGGCGGCCCACTTCTTCGCGGGGTCGTGCGGCCAGGCGTCGGGGGCGGCGGCCTTGAGGTACTTGGTGACGTTCTCGGTGGTGCCCGAGTCGTCGGAGCGGTGGAAGGCCTGGATGGCGGTGGAGGGAAGCGTGACGCCCGGGTTCAGCTTCTTGATCGCCTCGTCGTCCCACTTCTTGATCTTGTCGTTGAAGATGTTGGCGACCGTGGCGGCGTCGAGGTTCAGCTTCTCCACGCCGGAGACGTTGAAGCCGAGGGCGACGGGGCCGCCGACCATCGGCAGGTTGACGCCCTGACCGCCGGTGCAGATCTTCTTCGACTCCTCGACCTGCTCCGGCTTCAGCGCCGAGTCGGAGCCGGCGAACCCGACGGTGCCCTGGTTGAAGGCGACGATGCCCTCACCGGAGGAGGAGGACTTGTAGTTGACCTCGACGCCGGAGCAGGCGGCCATGTAGTTCTTGATCCACAGCTCGACCGCGTTCTTCTGCGCGGAGGAACCGGAGGCCAGCAGCTTGCCCTTGGCGTCGTCGCACTTGATGTCGCCGGCGGCCGGAGCGGCGGCCTTGGTGGCGCCGTCGCCGGTCTTCGTGTTGTCGTCCGAGCCGCACGCCGTGAGGACCAGGGCGCCGGACACGACAAGCGCACCGAGGGCGGAGGCACGAAGCATGTTCTTGCGCTGAAGCTTCACTTTCGGATGTTCCTTCCAGAAGCCGCCGGCCGCTTTCCGTTCCGTACCGGGCGGCGTGCGAAGAGGACTACTACGTCGGGTGCGCGGGCCGGCCGCTGCGTCTGCGGGCCGCCGTCTCCGTGCACGACCGAAATTAGGCAGAACAGGTGAAGCAGCCGACCGGCCCGAGTGAACGGACGGTGAACCATGGCGGACGACCCGGTGCGTTCCGGGGCGTCCGCGCACAGCCGCAATCATCCGTTATCCCGCCGTTACCGCGGTGTGACCGCGGGCTCTCTCAGCCAGAGGTGCTGGAATGCGGCCCGGGCCGCCTCGACCTCATGGCGCTGGTCGGCGTGCAGGACACCCAGTGCGTAGGCCGTGGCCGGGGCGATGCGCGGGGTGCGGGCCGCGGTGGCGGAGGCGGCTGCCGCCTCGGCGGCGTCGCGGTGGCGGTCCAGGGCCTCGCCGGCGGCCGCCGGCCGGGTCACGTCCTCGCCGAGGACCTCCCGCGCGTAGCGGTGGACGCGCAGGAGCCGGCGCACCTCGTGCCAGGGGCCGTCGTGGTCGGCGTCGTACGGGCTCGGCGCGGCCTCGCTGCCGCTGATCGGCGGCAGCGCCGCGACCGCCGACGACAGGCGGGTTTCGGCCACCGCCGCGAGCGGTACGAGGACCTCCCCGACCCGTCCGCGGGCCGCCACGGCGTCGAGCGGGACCTCCGAGGCCAGCACCGCCACCGCGTCCGCCACCGCGTGGAAGCGGGACGAGCCGAGGGCCTGGAGGGTGGCCGAGTGGGCGCGCGTACGGGCCAGGGTCAGCTGGCGGTCCAGCAGCGCGCCGGCACGCGCCGATCCCACCTTCAGCGCGCCGGCCGAGCCGCGCGGGGCCGGGAGCTCCGGGGCCCCCGACAGCCGGTGCAGCGCGTCCATGAGCCGGGCCAGCCGGGCGGCGTAGGCGTGCTCGTCGGCCAGGGTCGAGGACAGCCACACCAGCTCGGCGCGCAGCCCGTCGGCCCAGGCCGACTCGGTCACCACCCGGAACGTGGCCAGCGAGCCGCTGATGCGGCGCGCTGCCCCCCGCAGGCGGCGCGCCGCATCACTGCTCGCCGCGGCGTCGGCCCCGCTCACGGCGCTCGGACTGTACTGGCGCATCGCCCGCAGGAAGGCCGTGGCCTGGGCGCGCAGGTAGACGTCGAGCACGTCACCCGCGCATGCCGTCGGGTCATGGTTTGGCTGAGCCACGCCGGCGCCTCCGGGCGTCTATGAGCGTCTCCTGTACGTGCCGCAGCGGCTGGCCGTCCGCGTCCGTGCTGTGCCGTGTCCATTCGCCGTCCGGGCCCAGGTGCCAGGAGGAGGTGGCGTCGGACATCCCGGTTTCCAGCATCCGGTCCAGTGCCGCGCGGTGGGCCGGGTCGGCGACCCTGACCAGTGCTTCGATACGGCGGTCGAGGTTGCGGTGCATCATGTCGGCGCTGCCGATCCACACCTCGGGCTCGCCGCCGTTGCCGAAGGCGAAGACCCGGGAGTGTTCGAGGAAGCGGCCGAGGACCGAACGGACCCGTATGTTGTCCGAGAGCCCGGGCACCCCCGGACGCACCGCGCAGATGCCGCGCACCCAGATATCGACGGGCACGCCCGCCTGGGAGGCCCGGTAGAGCGCGTCGATGAGGGCCTCGTCGACGATCGAGTTCATCTTCAGGCGCACGTATGCGGGGCGGCCGGCCCGGTGGTGGGCGGCCTCCTTGTCGATCCGGGAGATCAGCCCGTCGCGCAGCGAGCGGGGCGCGACCATCAGCCGGCGGTAGGTCTCGCGGCGCGAGTAGCCGGACAGCCGGTTGAAGAGGTCGGAGAGGTCCGCGCCGACCTGCGGGTCGGCGGTCAGCAGGCCGAGGTCCTCGTAGAGCCGTGCGGTCTTGGGGTGGTAGTTGCCGGTGCCGACGTGGGCGTAGCGGCGCAGCTGGTCGCCCTCCTGGCGGACGACGAGCGACAGCTTGCAGTGGGTCTTGAGGCCGACGAGGCCGTAGACGACGTGGCAGCCGGCCTCCTCCAGCTTGCGCGCCCACTTGATGTTGGCCTGTTCGTCGAAGCGGGCCTTGATCTCGACGAGCACCAGGACCTGCTTGCCGGACTCGGCCGCGTCGATCAGGGCGTCCACGATCGGGGAGTCGCCGGAGGTGCGGTAGAGCGTCTGCTTGATGGCGAGGACGTCCGGGTCGGCGGCGGCCTGCTCCAGGAAGGCCTGCACCGAGGTGGAGAAGGAGTCGTACGGGTGGTGCAGCAGGACGTCCCGCTCACGCAGGGCGGCGAAGATGTCGGGCGCGTGCGCGGACTCGACCTCGGCGAGGTCGCGGTGGGTGCCGGCGACGAACTTCGGGTACTTGAGCTCGGGCCGGTCCAGGGAGGCGATCCCGAAGAGTGCGGTCAGGTCGAGGGGCCCGGGCAGCGGGTACACCTCGGAGGCGTTGACGTTCAGTTCCTGTACGAGGAGGTCCAGGACGCCGGGGTCGATGGACTCCTCGACCTCCAGGCGCACCGGCGGCCCGAAGCGGCGCCGCATGAGCTCCTTCTCCAGGGCCTGGAGCAGGTTCTCGGCGTCGTCCTCCTCCACCTCCAGGTCCTCGTTGCGGGTCACGCGGAACATGTGGTGCGCGAGCACCTCCATGCCCGGGAACAGCTCCTCCAGGTGTGCGGCGATGACGTCCTCCAGCGGGACGTAGCGCTGCGGGGAGGCCTCCAGGAAGCGGGAGAGGATCGGCGGGACCTTGACCCGGGCGAAGTGGCGGTGGCCGCTGACGGGGTTGCGTACGACCACGGCCAGGTTGAGGGAGAGGCCGGAGATGTACGGGAAGGGGTGCGCGGGGTCCACGGCCAGCGGGGTCAGCACCGGGAAGATCTGGTTCCGGAACAGCGTGAAGAGGCGGGCCTGCTCCTTCTCGGTGAGGTCGGGCCAGCGGATCAGGTGGATGCCCTCCTCGGCCAGCGCCGGGGAGATGTCCTGCTGGAAGCAGGCGGCGTGCCGGGCCATGAGCTCGCGCGAGCGCGTCCAGATGAGGTCCAGCACCTCGCGGGGCTGCAGGCCGGAGGCCGATCGGGTGGCGACACCCGTCGCGATGCGCCGTTTGAGGCCGGCCACGCGGACCATGAAGAACTCGTCGAGGTTGCTCGCGAAGATCGCCAGGAAGTTCGCGCGCTCCAGGAGCGGGGTCGTCGGGTCCTCGGCGAGCTCCAGGACCCGCTCGTTGAAGGCGAGCCAGCTGCGCTCCCGGTCGAGGAAGCGGTCCGGGGGGAGCTCTCCGCCGTCCTTGTCCTCGTAGGCGTCCAGGTCGGCGTCGAGATCGGGATCGAGGCCGATGTGCGGGCGGTGCGCGGCGATGGAACCTATGCGGGCGTGGGCCGCGGCGCCGGTGTCCGGGCCGGGGGCCTTGCCGGTGTCCTGGTCTGTCGCTTTGCCTGTCGCCCTGCCTGCCGCCTTGCCGGCGGCGGAGGGGGAGGCGGACGTGTGAGACGGGTGCTGGGCGGGGACCTCGGTGGGACCGGCGCTGGGCTTGTGACTCATGACTCCATTCTTCCGCGCAAGCGGCAGGACAGGCGCGTCGGACGGGTCTGCCGTCAGTCGGAGTCGGGGCTGCATTGGGGGAGAGTCGCAAGCGCTTCTGAATGCCCGGTTAATGGCGCATGGCTTCCCGGCTCCGGCTGGGGTACGGCCCTGGCCCGGCGCCCGGGGCGGGGCTGCCGGTCGGTGGGGTGTCGGGCTGGAATCCCCTCGCCGCGCGGCGCCCGGCTGGGTGCGGCACCACACCTTGGCCGCCGCCATCGTGGGTGACCTCCGGTCCCTGCCCCACCATCCCCCGGGCCTGCGCGCGTTGGCGGAGTTCCCGGGGGTCGGTGCACAGCGTCGCGAGACTGGGACGCTACGCCCCCGTCACCGGTCCGGCTCAGCGATTGCACGAGGGTCGACGGCGTCCCGGCGACCAGAGGAGAGGCTGCTGGACCGGCGGGGCCGACCACCGCGGCCGGGAGCCCGGCCGGGGGCCCCGGCTAGGGCCCCGCGGGGGGTCAGCTCTCCGTGCGGTACATCAGGTCGACCTCGTGGGTGGTGAAGCCGAGGCCCTCGTACACGGCCAGGGCCGCCGGGTTGTCCGCGTCGACGTAGAGCATGGCCGTCGGCAGGCCCTGGGCGGCCAGGTGCTGGAGGCCGATCGCGGTGAGGGCCTTGCCGAGGCCGCCGCCCTGGGCGCCGGGCAGGACGCCGACCACGTAGACCTCGCCGAGCTGCTCCGCCGCGTGGACCTTCGTCCAGTGGAAGCCGACGAGCTCTCCGTCGCGTTCGGCGAGGAAGAAGCCCTTGGCGTCGAACCAGGGCTGCGCGATCCGGTCGTCGAGGTCGCGCTGGGTGAGCGAGCCCTGCTCGGGGTGGTGGGCGAAGGCGGCCGCGTTCGCCGCCAGCCAGGCCGCGTCGTCGGTGCCGGGCAGGAAGGTCCGTACGGTCACGCCGGGCGGGAGCACCGGATCGGGCAGCGGGGCCCCTTCGGCCAGTGGCCTGCGCAGCTGGCGCAGCTCGCGGAAGAGGGTCAGGCCGAGTACCTGGGCCAGGTGCCGGGCTGCGGACTTGCCGCCGTGGGCCCATACCCGCAGTCGCTTGCCGGAGGCGGCCAGCAGGGCCATCCCCATGGCCCGGCCGTGGCCGCGACCGCGCAGTGCCGGGTGCACCACGAGTTCGGCGGCCGGGGCCTCCACCGGGTCGGTGTCCTCCAGTTGTCCGTAGGCGGCGAGCCGGCCGCCGTCGGTGAGCAGGAAGTGCCGGATGCCCGGGCGTGCTCCTCCGCGCAGCTGGAGCCTTCCCTGCTCGGACACGGCGGTCGTGCCGTCCGTACGCGCCGCGTCCTCGATCAGGTCGAGGACGGCGTCGGCCTGTTCCCCCGTCAGCTCGTCGAGGGTCTGAATCTGCCGTCCCGGCTCCAGGGCCGCGCTTGCGTCAGTCATGGAACGAGCCTACGACCGTCCCGGCCGCCGAGCGGAGCGCGGACGCTGGGTCGGTCCTTCTTCTGCGTGTAACCAACGCGATACCCGTTACCCCCTGGTAGAGCTACGCGCGTTGACCATAGGCTTCGGCGGACCTCCCGAGCAGTATCGCTGTCCACAAAGGGGACCAAATGTCAGCGACGCCACAACGGCACCGCCGAACCCGCCGGTTGACCTTCGCCGCCCTCGCCGTCACGGCCGGGGCCGGGGCGATGGTCGCCGCCGCTCTGCCGGCCGGGGCCGCGAGTGGTGGCGGTGCGGCCAAGAGCCGTACCGTCGATGTGCAGATGCTGTCGTTCAACGACTTCCACGGCACCCTGGAGCCTCCGCAGGGCTCCTCCGGCACCGTGACCGAACGTCAGGCCGACGGCACCACCAAGGCCATACCCGCGGGCGGGGTCGAGTACCTCGCGACCAGCCTGCGCGAGGCCCGCAAGGGCCACGAGTACTCCGTCACCGCAGCGGCCGGCGACATGATCGGCGGCAGCCCGATGCTGTCCGGGCTCTTCCACGACGAGCCGAGCATCGAGGCGCTGAACAAGCTGGGCCTGAACGTCTCCAGCGTCGGCAACCACGAGTTCGACGAGGGCAAGACCGAGCTGCGCCGCATGGCGTACGGCGGCTGCCACCCGGTCGACGGTTGCTACGAGTTCGGCAAGGAGTTCACCGGCTCCACGTTCCGGTACCTCGCCGCGAACGTCACGGACGAGAAGACCAAGCGCCCCCTGATGTCGCCCACCTACGTGTGGAAGAAGGGCGACGTGAAGATCGGCTTCATCGGCGTCACCCTGGAGGGCACTCCGGACGTCGTGACTGCCGAGGGCGTCAAGGGCCTCACGTTCGGCGACGAGATCGAGACGATCAACAAGTACGCGGCCGAGCTGAACAAGCAGGGCGTGAAGTCGATCGTCGCGCTGATCCACGAGGGCGGTCTGCCCGCGAGCGGTGCGTACAACTACGACTGCGACGCCCCGGGCGCCGGCGCCGGCATTTCGGGTGCGATCGTGGACATCGCCAAGAACGTCGACGCCACGGTCGACGCGCTGGTCACCGGCCATACGCACCAGGCGTACGCCTGCAACATCCCGGACCCCGCGGGCAACCCGCGCACGGTGACCTCGGCCGCCTCCATCGGCCGCCTGTTCACCGAGACCACCCTCACCTACGACCGGAAGACCAAGGACATCGTCCGTACGCCGGTCACCTCGCCGAAGCCGGTCAACAAGGTCGTCCACCGCGACCAGCCCAAGGCTCCGGACATGACCGAGCTGATCGGCCGCTGGAACGCCCTGGCGGCCCCGATCGCCAACCGTCCGCAGGGCTTCATCTCGGCCGACATCGCGGGCCGCGGCTCGTCCGAGCCCGAGAAGCCGCTCGGCGACCTGATCGCCGACGCCCAGCTGGAGGCGCTCGCCCCGGCGGACAAGGGCGGTGCGCAGCTGGCCCTGATGAACCCGGGCGGCATCCGCTCGGACCTCGCCTACAAGGCCTCGGGAGACGAGGGCGACGGCGTGGTGACCTACGGCGAGTCCTTCACGGTCCAGCCGTTCAACAACATGATGAACGTCGTGGACCTGACCGGCGCGCAGCTGATCACCGCACTGCAGCAGCAGGTCAGCGGCCCGGTCAACGGCCCGAGCCCGAAGATCCTCCAGGTGTCGAAGGGCTTCACCTACACCCTCGACATGACGAAGGCGGGCGCCGACCGGATCGTCGTGGACTCGGTCAGGCTGAACGGTGCCGCGATCGACCCCGCCGCGACCTACCGGGTCGCGATGAACGAGTTCCTCGCGGGCGGCGGTGACGGCTTCACGGTCCTGAAGGAGCACCGGAACAAGCTCGTGGGCGCGCCCGACCTGGACTGCTTCAACGCCTACCTGATGAAGAACTCCTCGGAGTCCTCCCCGATCGCCCCGCCGGCGGCGAACCGGATCACCGTCATCAAGTAACACCCGCGCACAGCGTGCCCGAAGGGGCGGCGGGCCCACCGGCCCGCCGCCCCTTCGGCGTTCCCCGTGCACCCCCGTGGTGCGGGGACGGGAGGGATGCGGGACGGGGGGAGGGATCAGAGGGCCGCCAGGAACGTCCCGACGGCCCGGTGGAACCCGTCCGGGTCCGTGAACGGCGCGAAGTGGTCGCCGTCGAGGGGTGCGTACGAGGTCTTCGGGCGCCGGGTGGTCATCGCGTCGGCGACCGGCCGGGTGAGTGCCTGGCTGTCGGTGCCGTGGATCAGCAGGGCCGGGCAGGTGCTCGCGAGCCAGGTGTCCCAGTGGTCGCCGGCGCAGGCGTGGAGGGAGTCGAGCATGTCCTGCGGGTGGTACGCCAAGCGCCAGCCGCTGCCGTCCGGGAGGGGCCGCAGCCCGTCGGCGACGAAGGATGCGGCCGGTCCGGCGGCGTCGAGGAGTTCCTCGCGGGTGGGGGCGGTGTAGGGCAGGCCGTCGAGGAAGTCGAACCAGTTCGGGCCGTCGGGGATGCGGATCTCGACGGTGGCGTCGACGCCGATGAGCGCGGCGAACCGGTCCGGGTGGGCGGCGGCCAGGTGGTAGGCGTTGAGCCCGCCCAGGGAGTAGCCGAGCAGCGGCACCGGGGCGTCGAGGCCGAGGTGGTCGAGGAGGGCCACGGCGTCGGCGACGTACCCCTCGCGGCGGTAGTGGGGCGCCCGGTCCGATGCGCCGTGGCCGCGCTGGTCGGGGGCGATGACCCGCCAGTCGTCGCCGAGCGCGGCGGCGAGTCCGGTGAAGGCGAGGGCCTCGGACATGCCGCCGTGCAGGGCGAGGAGCGGGCGGCCGGTGCCGCCGAAGTCCAGGTAGGAGAGGGTCCGGTCGTCGATCTTCAGTTCCTGGCGCATGGTCCTGCCTCCCGTGGGCCCGTGGGTCGTGTCGGTGGCTCCACCCTGCCAGCGGTTGGGCAAGCGCGCAATACGTTTGTATTGGGCGCTTGCCCAAAAAGTGGCGCGGCTACGATCCCGGCATGGGAAATCGCGAGGACCTGCTGGCCGGAGCCCGGCGCTGTTTGGAGGAGAAGGGGTACCTGCGGACGACCGTGCGCGACATCGCCACGGCGTCGGGGGTGAGCATGGCCGCGATCGGCTACCACTTCGGGTCCCGGGAGGCCCTGCTGAACCAGGCCCTGTTCGCCGCCATGGAGGAGTGGGCCGCGGGATCGGGTCGGCTCGCCGGCGAGGGCGGGACCGCGGGGGAGCGGTACGCCGACACCTGGGACCGCAAGATCCGCGACTTCGGGGAGATGCGCTGGCTCTGGCTCGCCTCCGTCGAGGCCTTCGTCCACGCGCAGTCCTCGCCGGAACTGCTCGCGGTGCTCGCCGAGGGGCAGCGCCGCAACCGCCGGACGGTGGCCGCGGCCCTGCGAGGAGTGCCGCCGGAGGAGGTCTCCGAGCGGGACGTGCGGGCTCTCGGCTCGATGCACATCGCGCTGCTCAGCGGGGTGATGGTGCAGACCCTGACCGATCCGGAGCAGGCGCCGGACGGCCGTGAGCTTCTCCAGGGGCTGCGCTCCATGGTCGAACTGCTCGAAGACCGGCCGCCGCTGACGGATGGCTAAATTGACGTGTGCACGCCATAATCCGGCCATTACCGGGTCGGCGAAGGGGCAGGCATGGGCACGGGCACCGGAACGGCAATGGGACGGCGGACCTTCCTGGCCGGAGCGCTGGCCCTCGGAACGGCCGCCGTACGGGGAGCCGTACCCGCCGCGGCGGCGGCACTCGGCACCCGGGACTGGATGGCCGGCCTCGGCGACTCCACCGCCCTCCAGCGGATGACCATCCCCGGCACGCACGATTCCGGCGCGACCAAGGGCGGGCTCTACGTCGCCTGCCAGAACACCTCGATCGCCCAGCAGCTCGACTCCGGCATCCGCTTCCTCGACATACGCTGCCGGGTCACGGGCGGATCCTTCGCCATCCACCACGCGGCGTTCTTCCAGGACCTCATGTTCGGGGACGTCCTCGCCGCCTGCCGGACCTTCCTCGCTGCACATCCTTCCGAGACCGTCCTGATGCGCCTCAAGCAGGAGTACTCGCAGGAGAGCGACGCCACATTCCGCGCCGTCTTCGACGACTACCTCGACCACCGCGGCTGGCGCCCGCTGTTCCTCATCACCGGCGCCCCGCCCGCGCTCGGACAGGCCCGCGGCAGGGTGCTCCTGCTCGCCGACAACGGCGGCCTGCCCGGCCTGCGCTACGGCGACGGCAACGTCTTCGACATCCAGGACGACTACAACACCGAACCCTTCGCCAAGCGGGGACGGATCGAGAACCACTTCCGCAAGGCCGTCCAGCAGCCCGGCAAGCTCTACGTGAACTACGTCAGCACCGCGGCGTACATGCCGCCGCGGTGGAACTCCGACCGGCTCAACCCGCAGGTGCACGGCTTCGTCGACGGCGCCGAGATGGCCGGCCGGACCGGGCTCGGGATCGTCCCGATGGACTTCCCCAACACCCGCTCCGGCCTGGTCGCCTCACTGATCCGGCACAACTGACGGGTCCGAGGGCGGCGGGGTCGGCGCCCCCGGGATGCGGAGCACCGCCTCCGTTCCCGCACCGCCGTCCACCGCCGCCCGCAGCTCGGCGCTGCCGCCCGCGCGGGCCGCCGTACGGGCCACGATCGACAGGCCCAGGCCGCTGCCGGGCAGGGCGCGGGCCGACTCGGACCGCCAGAACCGCTCGAAGACGTGCGGCAGGTCCTCCGCGGGAATGCCCGGCCCGTGGTCGCGCACGGTCAGCTCGCCCGCCCGCAGCGCCACCTCGACCGAGCCGCCCTGCGGGCTGAACTTCACCGCGTTGTCCAGGACGTTGACCACCGCGCGCTCCAGCGCCGCCGCCTCGCCCCGTACGTACCAGGGCTCCAGGTCCGAGGTGAAGGACAGCTCCGGACCGCGCAGCCGGGCCCGGGACAGCGCCGCCGCGGCGATCTCGTGCAGGGGAACCACCCCGAGCGGGCCGGGCGAGGCCGCGTCCGGCCGAGACAGCTCCTGCAGGTCCCCGATCAGCGACGCCAGTTCCGTCATCTGCGCCTTGACCGAGGCGAGCAGTTCCCGCCGGTCGTCGGGCGGGAGGGCCCGCCCGGTCTCCTCACTGCGCGCGAGGAGCTCGATGTTGGTGCGCAGCGAGGTCAGCGGGGTGCGCAGCTCGTGCCCGGCGTCCGCGATCAGCTGTGACTGCCGGTCCCGGGAGGAGGCCAGGGCCGCGGTCATCGAGTTGAAGGACCGGGACAGGCGGGCGATCTCGTCGTCGCCCTCGTCGGGGATCCGTACCGTCAGGTCCTCGGTGCGCGCGATGTGCTCGACGGCGTCGGTCAGCTCGTCGACGGGCCGCAGCCCCGTGCGGGCCACCCACAGGCCGGCCGCGCCGGCGCCGACTACACCGACGCCGCAGACCAGGAGCAGCACCCAGGCCAGGGTGGACAGCGGCTTCTCGACGTCGGCGAGCGGCTTGGCCACGGTCAGCGCGGCCGCCCGCCCGTCCAGCAGGGCGGGCTGGGTGTAGACGCGGACCGCCACTCCGTCGGAGGTGGTCGCGTCGTAGAGCGCCGCCCCGCGTCGCCGCTGCGCGACCTCCAGGTCGATGGCGCTGATCCGCAGGGTGCTGCGGCCGTCGATCCAGCAGTGGCTGCCGTCCGGCCGCACGATCTGTACCTGGGCGCTGAGGTTGTTGGCGGGCCGCTCCGGCAGCGCACCGGTGACGGCCACGCAGCCGAGCGTGCGGTAGACCTGGTTGGCCTGAGCCTCGGCGTTGGTGGCGCGGAGCGCGCTGTCCAATTGGTCGCGCAACTGGGTGCGGACCATCACCCACGACACCGCGGCCACCGCCGCGACGGCCAGCGCCACCGCCACGGTGACCAGCAGGGCCAGCCGGGAGCGCAGCGGCAGTGCGCGGAAGCGGGCGAGCGGGCTCACTCCGGCCCGCCCTCGCCGGTGCGCAGTACGTAGCCCACCCCGCGCACGGTGTGGACCAGGCGCGGCTCGCCGCCCGCCTCGGTCTTGCGGCGCAGGTACATCACGTACACGTCCAGGGAGTTGGAGCTGGGTTCGAAGTCGAAACCCCAGACGGTCTTGAGGATCTGTTCGCGGGTCAGCACCTGGCGCGGGTGCGCGAGGAACATCTCCAACAGCGTGAACTCGGTACGGGTCAGCTCCACCGGGCGTCCGGCCCGGGTGACCTCGCGGGTCGCGAGGTCCATGCGCAGGTCGCCGAAGCTCAGGGCGTCCTGGTGGGCGTCGGCGGCGCCACCGGCCTGCGCGGCGGCGTAGGAGCTGCGGCGCAGCAGGGCGCGGACGCGGGCGAAGAGTTCGTCGAGCTCGAACGGCTTGACGAGGTAGTCGTCGGCGCCCGCGTCGAGGCCGGTGACGCGGTCGCCGACGGTGTCGCGGGCGGTGAGCATCAGGATCGGGGTGACGCTGCCGGAGGCGCGCAGCCGTCGGGCAGCCGTGAGCCCGTCCATCCGCGGCATCTGGATGTCCAGCACGATCAGGCCGGGAGCGTACGAGGCCGCCTTGTCGAGGGCGTCGAGCCCGTCGACGGCGGTCTGTACGGTGTACCCCTCGAAGGCGAGGCTGCGGCGCAGGGCCTCGCGTACGGCCGGTTCGTCGTCGACGACGAGGATCCGCGCTTCGCCTTCGGCGGGGTTCATGGATGGGTCTCCCAGGTGTGGTGGCCGGCTGCGGGGTCCGGCGGTGGCGTCCGGCGGTGGGTTCCGGCGGTTGACGGCGTCTCCCAGCCTCGCACGGCGGGCTAGAACGACGTGCCGAAGCCGTCGGCGAAGGAGTCGGCGCCGGCGCTGCCGGAGGATCCCTTGCCGCCGGGTCCGCCCTTGCGGAGGGAGTCCAGGTCGGCCTTGATCGTGTCGACGGGGATGGCGAAGCCGAGGCCGACGCTGCCGGCGCTGGAATTGCCGGCCGAGGGCGAGTAGATCGCGGAGGGCATGCCCACGATCTCGCCCTTCATGTTGACCAGGGCGCCGCCGGAGTTGCCCGGGTTGAGGGAGGCGTCCGTCTGGAGGGCCTTGTACGAAGTGGTGTTCGAGCCGGTGTCCCCGTTGAACTGGCGGCCGCCGAAGGAGAAGGGCCAGCCCCCCTCGCCCTGCTGCCGGCCCTGCGGGGTGCTCCGGTCCGAGGTGGGCACCTTCACCTCGCGGTTCAGGGCCGAGACGATGCCGCTGGTCACGGTGCCGGTGAGGCCGTCGGGGGAGCCGATGGCGACGACCTGGTCGCCGACCCTGACGCTGTCGGAGTCGCCGAGCACGGCGGGCTTGAGGCCGCTCGCGCCCTGGAGCTTGATCAGGGCCAGATCCTTCCCCGGGTCGGTGCCGACGATCTCGGCGCCGTACTTCTTGCCGTCGCTCGTCGTGACCTGGATCTGGGTGGCGCCGTCCACGACGTGGTTGTTGGTGGCGATCTCGCCGTCGGCGGTCAGCACGAAGCCGGAGCCGGTGCCCTGGCCGGAGCCGGTGCGGGTGTCGATGCGGACGACCGACGGGCTGACCTGTTCGGCGATGCCGGCGACCGTGCCGGTGCTGGACTGCGAGACGTTCGTGCCGCTGATCCCACCGCCGGTGGCGGTCTGCCGGTCCATCAGCTGCTGGACGGCGGCCGCGGTGCCGCCGCCGACCAGGGCCGCGGCGAGCGCGACGGCGGCCAGCAGGGCGACGGGCTTCTTCGCGCGCCGGTCCGGTGCGGCGTGAGCCGGCCCCTGCGGGGTGCCCGGGTCGCCGTCGCCGCCGGCCGCCGCCGGGACGGTCTCGCCCACGATGACCGGCGGCCGGTGAGCCTCGTGCCAGCCGGGCGCGGCCGGCGGGTAGGAGGGCGGCGGCGGATACGCCCCGGTCCCGGCTCCGTGCGCCGGCCGGTTGCCTCCGTGCTGCCAGTCCTCGCCGAACGGCGCGTGCGGGGGGCGGTGTTCCTGCGGGTACTCGCCTTCGCGGCGGAAGCTCTCGGTCATGAGACGACTCTCCCCGCCGTGGATGAGAGCCGCCTGAGTCCGACCTGAGAAGCCCGACAGAACCGCGTATGCCCGATATAAGGGCACGTCCGCCCGTGCGGGGCCGCGTCAGACCCCGGAACCCCGCGCGATGCGGTACAGCACGTTCGGACGCAGCGGCCCGTCGCCGACCCGGCGGACCCGGCCGGTCGGGCCTCAGCGGCAGCCGCAGGAGCGACGGATCACCAGGGCCGACGGGAACTGCTTGAGGCGCTCACGGCGCGAGCCGGCCACGCGCAGGCCGTCGTCCAGGACCAGGTCCACCGCCGCGCGGGCCATCGCCGGGCGGTCCGAGGCCACCGTGGTCAGCGGCGGGTCGGTGAGGGCCGCCTCCTTGACGTCGTCGAAGCCGGCCACGGCCAGCTCCTCGGGCACGTCGATGCGCAGCTCGCGCGCGGCGCGCAGCACGCCGATCGCCTGGTCGTCCGTGGCGCAGAAGATGGCCGTCGGCCGGTCGGGCCGCGCCAGGACCTCCAGGGCGACCGTGTAGGCGTCGTAGCGGTTGTAGGGGGCCTCGATGAGCCGGCCCTCGACGGAGCGGCCGGCCTCCAGCATGGCCCGGCGCCAGCCCTCGACGTGGTCGGCGACCGGGTCGCCGACCGAGGGGGTGTTCTCGATGCCGCCGATACAGGCGACGTACGCGTGCCCGTGCTCCAGCAGGTGCCGGGTGGCGAGCTGGGCGCCGCCGATGTCGTCGGTGACGACCGCGACGTCGTCGATCGCCTCCGGGCGCTCGTGCAGCAGCACCACGCGGGCGTCCCACGCCTCGATCTCGCCGGCCGCCTGCTCACTCATGCCCTGGCTGACCAGGATCAGGCCCGAGACCCGCATACCGAGGAAGGCCCGCAGGTAGTGGACCTCACGCTCGGTGCGGTAGTCGGAGTTGCCGACCAGGACCATCTTTCCGCGCTCGGCGGCGGCCTGCTCGACCGCGTGCGCCATCTCCGCGAAGAACGGCTGGCGCGCATCGGGGACGATCATGCCTATGAGGTCGGTGCGCCGCGACGCCATCGCCTGGGCGACCCGGTCCGGGCGGTAGCCCAGGTCCTTGATCGCGGCGAGGACACGCTCGCGCGTGGCCGGGGCGACCGGCCGGGGTCCGTTGTTGATGACGTAGCTCACGACGGCGGTAGAAGTACCCGCAAGTCGCGCTACGTCATCCCGCGTCACCTTGGCCACGCGCGGCAGTCTACGCGGGGTGACCTATCTCCGGGCAGCGAGTCCCGCGGACCGGACGATCACCGGGCCGTTACGCCGACCGGGTGGCCGCCCCGGAGGCCCGCGAGGAGTCCTCCGCGGCCGCCTCCGCGGCGACCTGGGCCGCCGCCTGGGCCGCGGCCTCCGCCGCCGCCCGCTCCACCTTCTCCGGCGTGACGAAGCGGTAGCCGACGTTGCGGACCGTGCCGATCAGGGACTCGTGCTCGGGGCCGAGTTTCGCGCGCAGCCGCCGTACGTGCACGTCGACCGTCCGGGTGCCCCCGAAGTAGTCGTAGCCCCAGACCTCCTGCAGCAGCTGCGCGCGGGTGAAGACCCGGCCGGGATGCTGCGCGAGGTACTTCAGGAGCTCGAACTCCTTGAAGGTGAGGTCCAGCACCCGCCCCTTGAGCTTGGCGGAGTAGGTGGCCTCGTCCACCGACAGGTCGCCGTTGCGGATCTCCATGGGGGAGTCGTCCGAGCCGATCTGCTGGCGGCCGGTGGCCAGCCGCAGGCGTGCCTCGACCTCGGCGGGGCCGGCGGTGTCCAGCAGGACGTCGTCGATGCCCCAGTCGGCGGTGACGGCCGCCAGGCCGCCCTCGGTGACGACGAGGATCAGCGGACAGCCGGGGCCGGTGGAGCGCAGCAGCTGGCACAGCGACCGGACCTGCGGCAGGTCGCGGCGGCCGTCCACGAGGATGACGTCGGCGCCCGGGGTGTCGACGAGGGCGGGGCCCTCGGCCGGTGCCACCCGGACGTTGTGCAGCAGCAGGCCGAGTGCGGGCAGCACTTCGGTCGACGGCTGCAGTGCGTTGGTGAGCAGCAGGAGCGAGCTCATGACCGACCACCTGCCCGGGCCGGACGGTGGTGCACGGTTCGCTGGTCCATCACGTCGGTTCCTCCTCGGTCCCGTCGAGGACGTGCGCGGTACTGCTTCGTACGTGTCGCCCGGTGTCCTCGCGTCCCCGCGCCCTGGGGGCCGACTCGGTCACCGTTGTTCTCGGTTCGTTCAACGTGCTGAAAGCACAAAAGGACCCGGGGGCCACATTGCCCGGATCCTCTCGCCAGCAGAATAGCCCACCTGCTCTTCCCGACCGAGGCCCTCCTACTTCATCCTCTGTGGTTCCTGCCACGCTCCTGCCACGTTCCCGCCCTGCGTATGCACCGTTTTTCACCGCAACGGAGGCATGCGGGACGCCGGTGCCGGTCCACCCCGGCGCACGGACGGCGCGTCGGGGCACGCCGGGGGCGGCGGCCGGAGGGGCCATCATGGAGGCCGACGGCAGAGAGCCGACGAGACGATGGGAGCTGCAGTGGCAACCGGAACCATCCGCTACTGGGCGGCGGCCAAGGCCGCTGCCGGGACTGCGGAGGAGCCGTACTCGGCGCGGACACTGGCCGAGGCGCTCGACGGCGTGCGGGAACGCCACCCGGGGGAGCTGACCCGGGTCCTGCTGCGCTGCTCCTTCCTCGTGAACGAAGAGCCCGTGGGCAAGCGCCCGCACGCCTCCGTGGCACTGACCGAAGGGGGCACCGTCGAGGTGCTCCCGCCGTTCGCGGGCGGGTGAGCGGGAGCCGATGAGCACGCCTGAGGAACGACAGCAGCAGTCGCAGCAGCAGCCGCAGCAGGATCCGTACGGGACCCAGACCTGGCAGGCCGACACCTGGGACACCGGCTATCAGCCGGTGCATCCGCCGCTGGGCGCGGTGCCCGGGCAGCCGGTCGCGCCCGAGGGCTGGTTCCGCGAGGAGGTCGCAGGCCCGGGGGCGGGGGCCGTTCCCGGCCCGGCCGGGGCCTACCCGCCGTACCCGGCCCAGAGCCAGGACCTCGGCCACGGCCTCGGCCACGGCCACGGCCAGGCTCCGGCCGAGGGGCCGGCCTGGGGAGCACCGGGCACCGGTCCCGAGCCGCAGACGCCGGCTCCGCAGGGCTGGTTCCGCGACGAGGCGTCGGCCATGCCGGCGCAGGACTGGTCGCAGGGCGGCCAGGGCGGCCAGGTTGTGGCGGGGTCCGGTGCCGCGGAGCAGACGGCCTACTTGCCGCCGTATCCGGGTCCCGGCCAGGAGCAGGGGGGCGCCGCCGAGCAGACCGCCTACCTGCCGCCCTACACCGGCCCGGCACAGCAGCCGGTGGCTCCGCAGGGCTGGTTCCGCGACGAGGCGTCGGCCATGCCGGCGCAGGACTGGTCGCAGGGCGGCCAGGGCGGCCAGGTTGTGGCGGGGTCCGG
>NZ_JBHYMC010000039.1:0-29119 GCF_042742535.1 Streptomyces sp. NPDC058880 | reverse complement strand
GTGCCGCGGAGCAGACGGCCTACTTGCCGCCGTATCCGGGTCCCGGCCAGGAGCAGGGGGGCGCCGCCGAGCAGACCGCCTACCTGCCGCCGTTCCCCGGCCCCGGGCAGGCGGCCCCCGACCCGGCCCCGGCTCCCCCCGCGGACGGAGCGGGAGCCGCCGCTCCCGCCGGGGACTCCTCCGGGACACCCGGGGCACCCGAGGCCACCGACTGGTCCCCGCCCACCCTCGCCGGGAACACCCTGCGCGCCGTGGATCCGGCCCAGGCCCGTGCCGAAGGCCGGTCGCCGATCATCGACCCCGGCCCGCAGTCGGCCATACTGACCGCCGCCCTCGGGCTGCTGCTCGCCGTGGCCGCCGCCCTCGGGCAGTTCGCCCTGCTCGTGCCGCTGATCGCCCTCCAGGGCCTCACCGCGGCCGGCTGGTTCCGCCTCAACGGCATGTGGCCGGCCCGCCAGGGCATCGCCCTCGCCTTCGCCGGAGCCCTGGCCGCCGACGCGGCCGTGCTCGCGGTGGAGGAGGCGTACGGCGCCGGAGCGATCGTCGGCACCCTCGGCGCCTGGGTGCTGCTCACCCTCGTGCTCCAGCTGCGCAGCCAGGCCGATCCCGACGAGCGGATGTACGGGCTGATGGCTTCGGTGGCCTCGGCCGCCCTCGCCATCGTCTGTGCCGGCTACCTGGCCGCCGACACCGCCGCCGTCACGGTCGGCGCCGCCGCCGTGGCCGTCGCGGTGTTCGTCCGCGCGCTGCCGCTGCCCACCGCCACCTCGGTCGGGGTCTCGCTGGCCGCGGCCGCGGGCGCGGGCGTCGCGGCCGGCGGGATCACTTCCGTCGGGGTCGGCGGGGCGCTGCTCGGCCTGGCCGCCGGGGTGTGCGCGCTGGTCGGTCTGCGCGTGGCCGCGTACGACTACCCGTCGAAGTTCGTGCACATGACGGCCGGTGTGGCGCTGCCGCTCGCGGCCGCCGCCCCCGCGGTGTACCTGATCGGGCGGGTGGTGGGCTGACCCTGCGCCGTCCCCCGTCGCTGACGGTCTCCTGACGCACCGGCATGGTCCACTGGACCGCACGTACCGATCGGCAGGGGGAGGGCACGTGCGCATCGTGCGCGTCGTCGTGATCATCGCAGTGGTGCTCGGGGCCTTGTTCGTGGGCGTGGACCGCTGGGCGGTCGGCTACGCCGAGAACCGGCTGGCCGACCGCATACAGGCCCGGCAGGGCCTGGCCGGTGGCGCGGAGGTGGAGATCCGCGGGTTTCCCTTCCTGACGCAGGCCCTCAGCCACGAGTTCGAGAGGGTGGACCTGAAGCTCACGGGCGTCGAGGTCGCCGCGGAGGGCCGCAGGACGCGGCTCTCGGAGCTCGACGCGAGCTTCCGCGGGGTGCGGCTCAACGGTGACTACAGCGGCGGCACGGCCGAGCGCGCCGACGGCACCGGGCTCATCACGTACGCCGACCTGACCGCGGCCTCGCAGACCGGCGCGACCCTCTCCTACGGCGGTGCGCCCGGCAAGGTGAAGGTCACCGCGTCGGTGGACATCGCCGGGCGGAAGCTGTCGCGGAGTGTCATCTCGACGATCACGCTCGTGGACGCACCGGGCTCCGGGGGCGGCGCGGGCGGAAAGATCGTCCGGGTGCGCGCCGAGGAGGTGCCGGGCGAGGGCATCCCCGGCCTGGAGCGGCTCGTGCGGCGGCAGACCGATTTCGACCGCACCATCGACAGCGGCCTTCCGGCGGGCCTCCGGCTCTCGGCCCTGACCTCGGACGAGGCCGGCGTGCACCTCACCCTGGGCGGCTCGAACGTGCAGATGGCCGGATCGTGAGACGGTGCGGTCCGATCCGCAGAAGGACCGGCCGGGCGGCGGGTCCCGCGGGCGTCCGGGCGCCCGGAAAGCCTGTTCCCATCCCATGATGCGGACGATCCTGTCTCGGAATATGACACACCGGTGACAGGGCGGCTGATTCGTCCCTACGATCCATGGCTATGAAGCATCAGCAGGCGGACCTCACGAAGCGACGGGCAGTAGACCTGTGTCGCGTCGCCGCCATGCTCTGTCGATCCATGTGACGTGTGAGCGCAACCGCTCCATCAGCCGGACGACGGCCCCGACAGGCCCTTCCCGCGTGACCGCACCTGCCTCCTGACTCCTGACGCCTCCCCGCGCAGGGAATCGAGCGCACCCGCAGGCACGCAGCACAGCGCAACCCGCACCGCCCCGCCGCACACTGCCCCGGAGGAGAACACCATGAGCCGCAGCGACGTCCTCGTAGACGCCGACTGGGTCGAGGCCCACCTGAACGACGCCGACGTCGTCATCGTCGAGGTGGACGAGGACACGTCCGCCTACGACAAGAACCACATCACCAACGCCGTCCGGATCGACTGGAAGACCGACCTCCAGGACCCGGTCCGCCGCGACTTCGTGGACCAGGAGGGCTTCGAGAAGCTCCTCTCCGCCAAGGGCATCTCCAACGACGACACCGTCGTCCTCTACGGCGGCAACAACAACTGGTTCGCCTCCTACGCCTACTGGTACTTCAAGCTCTACGGCCACCAGGACGTCAAGCTCCTCGACGGCGGCCGCAAGAAGTGGGAGCTCGACTCCCGCGACCTGGTCGACGGCAAGGACGTCCCGAACCGCCCGGCCACCGAGTACAAGGCCAAGGCCCAGGACACCTCCATCCGCGCCTTCCGCGACGACGTCGTGGCCGCGATCGGCTCCCTGAACCTGGTCGACGTGCGTTCCCCCGACGAGTTCTCGGGCAAGCTGCTCGCCCCGGCGCACCTCCCGCAGGAGCAGTCGCAGCGCCCCGGCCACGTGCCGAGCGCCCGCAACATCCCGTGGTCGAAGAACGCCAACGACGACGGCACCTTCAAGTCGGACGACGAGCTCAAGGCGCTCTACGAGACCGAGCAGGTCGACCTGGCGAAGGACACCATCGCCTACTGCCGCATCGGTGAGCGCTCCGCGCTCACGTGGTTCGTGCTGCACGAGCTCCTGGGCCAGGAGAACGTCAAGAACTACGACGGCTCGTGGACCGAGTACGGCTCGCTGGTCGGCGTGCCGATCGAGCTCGGCCCCAACAAGTAATACCGGGCACGCGACGCCCTCGTCATACGACCTTCTCCAGGACAGGACAGAGAACATGTGTGGAGCACAGATCGGCGGGCCCGACCTCGCCACCCTCAAGCCCGGTGAGACCGCGATCCAGGGCCAGGTGACCAAGGGCGGCGAGCCCGTCAGCGGTTACGTGCGGCTGCTGGACTCGACCGGCGAGTTCACCGCCGAGGTCCCGACCTCGGCCACCGGCCAGTTCCGCTTCTACGCCGCCACCGGCTCCTGGACGCTGCGCGCGCTCGTCCCGGGTGCCCAGGCGGACCGTGCCGTCGTCGTCGCCGAGGCCGGCGGCGTGACGGACGTGGTGATCGCGGTCTGAGCACCGCACGTGTGATCACCTGATCGACCGGCCGAAGGGCCGCACCCCCGGGGGTTGGACGCCACTGGAACGGGGTGCGGCCCTTCGCGCCGTTCGCACGCCGACCTACGCTGGAGGCATGTACGCCCGGCGCCGGCGCGCCTACTTCCTGCTGATGGGCGGATGCCTCTTCCTCTTCGTCTCCGCCTGGTCCTTCGTGCGCCTGTGGTCGGTCGAGGCGGCCGTGGCCATGTGCGTCGTCGCCATGGTCATCCCGCCGGTGGCCGCGGTGGTCGCGAACCGGCGCGGCCCGGACGACCGCTGGTGGGACGACCCCTCGGGGGACCCGAAGTCCGACGAGTGGTGGGACGAACTGGACGGAAAGCGGCGCCGCGAGGACTGAATCCCCGCGAGACAAGAACGTGACCAGGCTTCGTACAACCGCTCCACCACGCCGAGGGTCATGGGGTACGCGCGGGTAACCCACCCGCGCTTCCGGTTTTGTGGGGGACCCCGTTGGAACACGATCAGACCATCCCTGAGCAGCGGAAAGAGGAGGAAAGCACACCGGAGCCGGATACATCGGCCACGTCGGTCCCGCGACGACGGCCGCTGCGGCGCACGACGCTCCTCATCGCGGGCGCGGCCGTGCTCGGCGTCCTCGCCGGCACCGTCACCGGCTATGCGGTCCAGTACCACCGCGAGCCCACCCCGCTGCCGCCGCTGGCCCAGCAGAAGATGGACGGGCCGAAGCCGGCCGCCGTGAACGACGCGACGAGCCGGCGCTCGATCAACGCCAACCGCTGGCACAAGGCGGACGACGATCTGGCCAAGAAGCTGCTGGAGCTCCCGGGGGGCGCGCAGGACGGCTTCTCCGGTCCCGCGTCCACCGACACCTTCTCCGCGGACTACTTCCTTGAGCCCTCCCACGGGGTCGGCTCGCTCATCAGGCAGGCCGGCCGCCTCGCCACCGCCCGGTGGTCCGAGAACGACCGGAACTTCATCGAGATCAACCTGCTGCAGTTCCGCGACCGCGGCGGCGCCGACGACTTCTACGCGGACATCGTGCAGTACATGCCCGGCAAGGACAACGCAGGCAACGCGGGCAAGGAGCTCCCGGGCGTCCCGGCGGACTTCGGCCACCTGTGGATCGATTCCACGGCCCACCAGGAGCCCGGCTACCACCCGCTGCGGCAGGGCCGGGCCGTGGTCCGGCGCGGTGACATCGTGATGAGCGTCGAGTACACGAACAACCGCGGCAGCGTCGACGAGAAGGCCCTGGTCGAGCTGGCCAAGCGGCAGATGGAGCGGCTGTGAGCGAGCACCAGAACGAGACCGCGCCCGTGCCGGCGCCGGCGCCCGCACCCGCACCCGCGCCCGAGCCCGCGCCCGAGCCCGCGCCCGCGCCCGAACCCGTGACCGCATCCGTGCCGGCG
Source organism: Streptomyces sp. NPDC058880 (assembly GCF_042742535.1). Lineage (NCBI taxonomy): Bacteria > Bacillati > Actinomycetota > Actinomycetes > Kitasatosporales > Streptomycetaceae > Streptomyces > Streptomyces sp. NPDC058880. Next base: position 24,271 of record NZ_JBHYMC010000039.1, on the reverse strand, counting down.
CCCGCGCCCGAGCCGGTGGCCGCACCCGTTTCCGCGGTCGAGACCGAGCCGGCACCCGTGCGCAAGAAGAAGAACCGCAGGACGCTCGCGCTGGTCTCGGCGTCCGTGGCCGTCGTCGTCCTCGCGGGCGGCGCGGTCGCCGCCGCGGCCGCGCTCGCGGACGCCGACCGGACCTCGCCGACCCGGTACTGGGTGGCCGAGGACCACACGACCGGCGGCACGCAGGCTCCGGTGCCGACCGTGCCGCCCAACGAGCTGACGGGCAAGCTGATGCCGATGCCCGCCAACTACTGGCCCGGCCCCGACCTCGACCCCGAGGGCAACGACTACTTCCTGCCGAGCGACAAGGCGTTGCAGAGCTTCAAGGACGCCCGTACGGGCCTGTCCAGCAGCGAGCGGTCCGAACGGGACAGGGAGCTGGCGGACCTCAAGCTCAAGGGCATGGCCGGGCGCAGCTACGCCCGCAGCGAGGGCTACGGCGCGGCGGTCGCCGAGATCCGGCTCATCCAGGCCGATCCGCAGCAGTTGGCCTCGTTCGGCGAGTTCGCCAAGAAGCTCATCGAGCTCACCGGTGACGGCGGGGCGCCTCAGGTGGAGGGGTATCCGCAGGCCAAGTGCGGGCTGGACGGCTCGCTCACCGGGGGGAAGGACGGGAAGGAGAAGATCGACGCCCTGGACTGCGTGGCCGTCGAAGGGGACGTCCTCGTGAGCTTCCGCATGTACGGGAGCGAGGGATTCGCGGTGAAGGACGCCGCCAGCCTGTTCAAGCAGCAACTCGACCACCTCAAGTCCCCCGGAGAGTCCGCGTGAGCAGCGAGCAGACCACCACCGGCACCGACACGCCGGCGCCGCCCGCGCCCGCCGCCGAGCCCGCACCCGCCCCGCAGACCCCCGAGGCCGCCACGGCGGCGGAGGCGTTCGCGCCTCCCGCGGCGGCGGAGGCGGTACCGGCCCCGCCGAAGGACCGGCGGGCGCTGTTCGCGGCCCTGCGCTGGACCGCCGCCGTCGCCGTCTTCGCCGCCGTCGGCACGGGGGTCGCGTACGGGATCACGGCGGCGGACCGCACCGACGTCCCCGGCCTGTCCACCGAGGGCGACGGCCGCTGGACGTTCCCGAAGCTGTCCCAGCCCGCGCTGCCCCCCGGCGCCCCGCTGCCCCAGGGCCCGGACAACAGGGACGGGACGCACTACGCACCCCTCTCCGCCCTGCTCCTGCCCGCTCCCCAGGGCTCCAAGGTCGACGACGCGGTCAAGGCGGACAAGGACGGGGCGGTGCCGCTCGACTCCTTCCTGGAGGAGTACACGCCCGAAGCCCGCGAGAAGCTCAGGACCTCCCTCGAATGGGACGGCCTGCGGCAGATCACCGGCCGGGGCTGGACGATGCCGGACGGCACCCGCACCCACGTCTACCTGCTGCGCTTTCACTCGTCGGGCTTCGTGGACGCCTTCAAGGGCTGCGACAGCAACGCCCAGCTGAACGGGGTCTCGGCCCTGGACCTGGACGACGTCTGGAGCAAGGCCAAGAACACGCAGATGAACACCACCGCGCTGGACTTCCCGGGGGCCGCCAACTTCGACGGCACCGACCTCAGCGTGTACCAGGAGATGAAGCCCGTCACCGGCGAGGAGCAGACCAAGGTCGGCTGCCTGCGGACGGGTGACGTCCTGGGCATGGTCGTCCAGACCCGCAAGGGAGAAGTGGACCCCGTCCCCTTCCACCAGACGGTGATCCTGCAGAGCCAGCTGCTGAGCTGACCGCCCCGGGCCGACCGGTACGGCCCACCTCGCAGCGTGCGCCGGTCCCCGGGCCAGTAGGCTTGGGGACCGGCCCCGTACAGCCCCGAAACGATTCCGAGGAGCACCCCGTGCTTGAGGCAGTCTTCACCTCCCTGCTGGTCCTGGTCTGCGTCGGCGTCATGGCCTTCACCGGCCTGGCCGTCAAGAAGCTGTACCAGGGTCAGCGCTGAGCACCGGCTCAGCTGACCGCCCCGGAACCCCTCCCACAGATCGCCTGAGCAGCCACACATGATCCAGATCCCGTCCGACCTGAACCCGGGCCTCGTCCCCCTCGCCTTCCTCCTCGGCAACTGGGAGGGCGCGGGTGTCTTCGACTTCCCCGGCGAGGAGAAGTGCAACTTCGGCCAGGAGGTCGTCTTCAGCCACGACGGCCGGGACTTCCTGGAGTACACCTCCCGCAGCTGGGTCCTCGACGCCGAGGGCAACAAGGTGCGGCCGCTGGAGTCCGAGTCGGGTTACTGGCGCATCGACAAGGACCGCAAGGTCGAGATCGTCATGGTCCGCGACCAGGGCGTCGTCGAGGTCTGGTACGGCGAGCTCGCCGACCAGAAGCCCCAGATCGACCTGGTCACCGACGCGGTCGCCCGCACCGCGGCCTCCGGCCCGTACAGCGGCGGCAAGCGGCTCTACGGCTACGTGAAGAGCGACCTCATGTGGGTGGGCGAGAAGGCCACCCCGGACGTCGAGCTGCGCCCGTACATGTCGGCCCAGCTCAAGAAGGTCGTCACGCCCGAGGAGGTCGCCGAGATGGCGCGCAACCTCCCGGACATGCCGGACGACGGCATCGCCTTCTTCCGCTGAGCGGAAACCACCACAGGCCGTGTGTGAAAGGGGACCGCGGGCTCGACCGCGGTCCCCTTCGCACACATACACTGACGGGGTGGTGAGCACCGAGAGCACCGAAGGATCCCCGGGCGCGGACTGGAAGAGCGACCTGCGGCGGCGCGGCTACCGGCTGACGCCGCAGCGCCAGCTCGTGCTGGAAGCCGTGGACGCGCTGGAGCACGCCACCCCGGACGAGATCCTGGCGGAAGTGCGCCGGACGGCCTCCGGGGTCAACATCTCCACCGTCTACCGGACGCTGGAGCTCCTGGAGGAACTCGGCCTGGTCTCGCACGCCCACCTGGGGCACGGGGCCCCCACCTACCACCTCGCCGACCGGCACCACCACATCCACCTGGTCTGCCGCGTCTGCGCCGACGTCATCGAGGCGGACCTCGACGTCGCCGCCGAGTTCACCGCGAAGCTCCGTACGACCTTCGGGTTCGAAACGGACATGAAGCATTTCGCGATCTTCGGACTGTGCGCGAAGTGCGCCGCGACGGAGCGTGCCGCCCACGCGTAGCAGGGTCGTAGGCTTGGTCGCATGACCAGCAGCCCCTTGCTCCATCTTCCCGGCGCCGTCCAGGCCGAAGGCCGTGACGAGGGCGTCGCCGCCCACTACGGCGAGCTGTACGGCGAACAGCGCGCCCTCGCGGACGGCCGCGGCTTCGTCGACCTCTCGCACCGCGGGGTCGTCGCCGTCACCGGACCGGAGCGGCTGAGCTGGCTGCACCTGCTGATCACCCAGCACGTGACCGAGCTGCCGGCCGGGCAGGCCACCGAGGCCCTGATCCTCTCCGCCAACGGCCACATCGAGCACGCGCTCTACCTCGTCGACGACGGCGAGACGACGTGGGCGCACGTGGAGCCCGGCACCCAGGGTGACCTGATCGCCTACCTGGAGTCGATGAAGTTCTTCTACCGCGTCGAAGTCGCCGACCGCACCGCGGAGTTCGCGGTGGTGCACCTGCCGGCCGGATCCATCGCCGAGGTCGCCAAGGAGCTCGTCGTGCGCGAGACCGCGTACGGCCGGGACGTCTTCCTGCCCCGTGCCGAGCTGGAGTCCTTCGCCGCCGCGCACGGCCCGGCCGCCGGCCTCCTCGCCTACGAGGCCCTGCGCGTCGAGGGACACCGGCCGCGGGTCGGCCTGGAGACCGACCACCGCACCATCCCGCACGAGCTGGGCTGGATCGGCACCGCCGTGCACCTGCAGAAGGGCTGCTACCGCGGCCAGGAGACGGTCGCCCGCGTCCACAACCTGGGCAAGCCCCCGCGCCGCCTGGTCTTCCTGCACCTGGACGGCTCCGAGGTGGTCCTGCCGGCGCACGGCGCCCCGGTCCGGCTCGCCGCCGACGGTGAGGAGGGCCGCCAGCTCGGCTTCGTCACCACCGCCGCGCGCCACCACGAGCTCGGGCCGATTGCCCTCGCCCTGGTCAAGCGGAACGTCCCGGTCGACGCGCCGCTGCTGGTGGGCGGCACGGCCGCGGCCCAGGAGGTCGTCGTAGCGCCCTGACGTCCGGCCCGGTGGCGTCCTGACGTCCGGGCCTACACGTCGACGACGATGGTGAACGGGCCGTGGTTGGTCAGCGACACCCGCATGTCCGCCCCGAACCGGCCCGTCGCCACCGTCGCGCCCAGCGCACGCAGCTGCGCCACGACCTCGTCGACCAGCGGCTCGGCGACCGGACCGGGCGCCGCGGCGTTCCAGGTGGGGCGCCGCCCCTTGCGGGCGTCGCCGTAGAGCGTGAACTGGGAGATCACCAACAGCGGCGCCCCGTTGTCGCTGCAGGACTTCTCGCCCTCCAGGATCCGTACGGACCACAGCTTGCGCGCCAGCTGCGCCGCCTTCTCCGGTGTGTCGTCGTGGGTCACCCCCACCAGCACGCACAGCCCCTCGCCGACGATCTCGCCCACGGTCTCGCCGTCCACGACGACGCTCGCGCCGTCCACCCTCTGCACCACAGCTCGCATACCACCTGTGTACCAGCCGTGCACCCGTCCGGGGCCGATCGGGTGGAGTGGGACTGCAGTGGGGCCACGGAGAGTGGCACGATGCGTGCAGGCGGTGCGGGTGCGCCGCACCGGTCGAGGGGACGGACCCGATTCGTATGCATACTTCTGGCACCTCTGTACCTGCATCACCCGCTTCCGTCGCGGCTGCCGCGGTACGACCGCCCGCGCAGCGCACGGCCGAGACGCACGACCAGGGGCCCACCGCCCCGGCCACCGCGCTCGGGCTGCCCGAACTGCGCGCGCTGCGCCGCGACGCGCAGCGCGACGAGGCCGATCTGAGCTACGTGCGCAGACTGCTCCAGGGCCGCATCGACATCCTGCGCGCCGAGCTGGCCCGGCGGACGGATCCCGAGGCACCGGTGGTGGACCGGCTCTCCGCGATCCTCGCCGACGCCCCCTCCAGCCGCAGTGCCTCCGCCCGGCACGTCACGCTCGGCACCCCGCACGGCGAGGAGTACCGGGTGCTGGCGGCGGAGATGCTCGCCGACGTGGAACTGTCGGACCTGGAGGCCCGCACGGACGGTGAACTGCACGACGGGATGGGGCGGCTGGTGCGCTACGAGCAGCAGGTCTCGCGGCGCCGGCAGCAGCTCCAGCGCACGGCCGACGAGTGCAGCGCGGAGATCACCCGGCGGTACCGGGAGGGAGAAGCGCAGGTGGACGACCTGCTGGCGTAGGAAATTCGGGCGACCCGCGCCGGTCGGGCGATTAGCGTGGGCCGCTATGAGTGTTGACGTCCGGCCGATCGCCGAATCCGAAGTCCACGACTGGCTGCGCGCCGTCCACACCGGTTTCCTGACCGCGACCCGGGTGACCGACTCCGATGTCGCGCAGCGTGCCCGGTACGACGACCGGGCCCGTACCCAGGGCGCGTTCGACACCGGGACCGGCCGCTGCGTGGGGGCCTTCCGGTCCTTCGCGCAGGAGCTGACCGTGCCCGGCGGGGCGGCCGTCCCCGCCACGGCGGTCTCCAACGTGGGCGTCCTGCCCACCCACCGCCGACAGGGTCTGCTGACCCGCATGATGCGGGCGGAGTTCGCTGCGGCCGGCGCGCGCGGCGACGTCCTGGCGACGCTGATCGCCGCCGAGTACCCGATCTACGGGCGGTACGGGTTCGGGCCCGCCACGGCCGTCACGGAATGGGAGGTCGACGTTCCGCGCACCGGGCTGGACCGGCGGTGGTCGGCGCCCGAGGGCGGCGGGCGGATCGACCTGGTGGACGCCGCCGACTACCGGCGGTTCGGCCCCGCACTGCACGACCGTTGGCGGGCGGCGGTGCCGGGGGCCGTGGACCGGGGCGAGCGCTGGTGGAATCTCGCGACCGGGGCGGAGGAGATGTCCCACCGCCCCTACAAGCAGAAGTTCCACGCCGTGTACCGGACGGCGGAGGGCGAGGTGGCCGGAGTGGCCGTCTACACCGCCGACGACCACTGGACGGACGCAAAGGTCCCGCAGAACACCGTCCAGGTGTGGGAACTGCTGGCGCTCACCCCGCAGGCGGAGCGCGCCCTGTGGCACTTCCTGTGCTCCATCGACTGGGTCCTGACGGTGCGCACCGGCTACCGGGCGCCCGACGACCTCCTCCCGCACCTGCTGCCCGATCCGCGTTCGGCCCGTGTGGTCACGTCCGCCGACTTCCTGTGGGTGCGGGTCCTGGACGTCGTACGGGCGCTGGGCGCGCGGAGGTACGAGGTGCCCGGAGTGCTCGTCCTGGAGGTCGAGGACGAGACGGGCCCGGCGGCCGGCCGCTACCGGCTGGATGCGGCGAAGGGCGTGTGCGAGCGCACGACGGAGGCGGCCGACCTGCGGCTGGACGTGTCCGTGCTGGGATCCTTGTACCTGGGGGACGCGTCCGCGGTGCGGCTGGCCGCGCTGGGGCGGCTGGCCGAGGAGCGGCCGGGCGCGGTCGCGCTGGCGGACGCGGTGTTCCGCACCGCGCGTCGTCCGTGGTGTCCGGATGTCTTCTGAACCGGGGAAGGCGGACGGCAGGCTGCGGATCGCGGAAGGCGGGCGGCAGACGGTGAACCGAAAGACCGTGGTGGTGGCGTCACTTGTGGCATCCCTGCGCGCGGCCGGCTGTGTCTTCGCCGAGGAGGAGGCGGAGTTGCTGGCCGGCGCCGCCCGCGACGAGGCGCACCTGGCGGAGCTGCTGGCCCGTCGGGTGGGCGGCGAACCACTCGAACACGTCGTGGGCTGGGCGGAGTTCTGCGGGCTGCGCATGGCCGTGGGAGCGGGCGCCTTCGTGCCGCGCAGGCGTACCGAGTTCCTGGTGGAGGAGGCGGTGGCGCTGACCCGGCCGGGCGCGGTGGTGCTGGACCTGTGCTGCGGGGTGGGTGCCCTGGGTGCGGCGGTGGCGGCGCGGGCACCGGGCGGGGTGGAGCTGCACGTCGCCGACATCGATCCGGCGGCACTGGCGTACGCGCGGCGCAACGTGGCCCCGTACGGCGGCCGGGTGTGGGAGGGCGACCTGTACGCCGCACTCCCGGCGGAGCTGCGCGGCCGGGTGGACGTGCTCGTGGTCAACGCCCCGTACGTGCCCACGCGGGAGATCGGGCTGATGCCGTCGGAGGCGCGCGACCACGAGCCGCTGGTCTCGCTGGACGGCGGGGCCGACGGGCTGGACGTCCACCGCCGGGTGGCGGCGGGGGCGCCGGCCTGGCTGGCCCCGGGAGGCCGTCTGCTGATCGAGACGAGTGCCCGGCAGGCCCCGTTGACGGCGTCGGCGCTGACCTCGGCCGGCCTGGCGGTCCGGGCGGTCACCTCGGATGAGCTGCCCGCGACGGTGGTGGTCGGCACGGCCTGAGCGGGGACCGCGGGCGGGTCGGCGCAGCGGGGTGGGCGGAGGTCCCGACCGGCGCGCCCCGGGCCGGCGTCTGTGCGTACCGGCTCGTACCGGTGCGTACCGGTGCCCCTTGCTCCCGGCCGCCGGTGCCGCCGTGCCGATCGGGGTGGCGGTGTACTCCGCGGGGACGGTGGCCGCCGGGCTCCGGGCCCGGGCGTGCGCGCACGCGGTCTTCCCGGTGGCCCGCGCAGCCCCGCGGTGGTCGCCCCGGCCCTCGGCTGCGGCGGCCGACCGAACCCGTCAGGCCTTCGCGTACGGGCCCTGCGTCACCATGGTGTTCTGCATCGCCGTCAGCCTGCGGACGAAGAGGACGGCGAGCACGCCGGCGATCGTGGTGCCCAGGTCCGCGGCGATCCCGAGCTGTCCCGCTACGAGCAGCTCGTCCACGGTGTCGGCGTCCATGTAGATCCGGCTGAAGACGCGGCCCGCGACTGCGGTGAGGGCCCAGAGCACCCACCAGGACGTCAGCAGTGCGGTGGGCGCCGTGCGGTCGGAGCCGTCGGGTCCGCGCTGGGTGCTGGCCCGCCAGGTCTGCCGGGCGACCAGATAGGGCAGGACCAGGTGGGCCACGGGGACGAACCAGCCGCCGATGGCCCAGCCGGGGCCCAGGGTGAAGGCGTCGGGTCGGAAGAGGGCGCCGTTGGTCCGCACACGGTGGAACCAGATGATGAAGACGACGCAGGTGGGCGGCAGTGCGAGCATCTGGAGCAGCCCGGCGAGGAGGGTGAGCCCGCCGGACAGGCTGAGTTCGAGGTCGTCGAAGTGGGTGTCCCCCGAGAATCCCTGCAGCCATGCCTGCTCGTACACGCCGGTGCCGGCGGAGAAGAGGTGGACCGCGGCCGAGGCGCCGAGCAGCCAGGTCAGTGCTGTCGCGAGGCCGTTCGGCGAACGCAGTGCGCCCCGGGGCGCCGACGGGGCGGCGGGGTACGGCCCGCCGGGGTAGGGGTGCGGCTGCGGGGGGACCGGGTACGGGGCCGGGCCGGGCTGAGGGTACGGCTGCGCCTGCGCGTGCCCCGGCTGCTGCTGGGGCTGCGGCGGCGGCGGTGAGCCGGGCGCGCTGAAGGACATGACGGTGGACCCCCCACGGGAACGGATGACATGCGGACGGCCCCTGCCGGGCGGGCGGGGGCCGTCGCGAAGATAGGCCGGTTCTGTGCTCGGAGTCCAGGCTATTTTTCCTGTTCAGAGGTCCCGTCTCGGTTGAGGTGAACCATGACGAGACGTTGATCGGCAGTGGTTCATCTTGAGTGAGACGCTGTTCGGTGCGGCGCTTCACTCAACCTGAGGTCGGTGAGTCCTGTGCTGCTTCACGCTCGGCAGCGAACTCGTCGAGGAGCTCGAACAGGACCTTGATCGCCTGCTGTTCGTCCTCAGGCGGAAGATTCCACACGTCGTCCCAGCCGTTCGGGAGGGCGATGTGGAGGATTTGGCCCGGCCAGGCGTGGTTGCAGTCGCGCCCGCGACGGGCGACGAGCCAGTCGTGCCAGCCGGTGAGTCCGGGCCCACCGTGCCGGAGAGCATGCTGGTCATAACCGGTCAGGAACGCGGTCAGCATGTGGAAAGAGGTCTTGCCGACGAACATGCCGGGACGTTGGCCGACGCTGGCGAAGTACTCGCGTTCAGTCATCTCGGAGAGGGGCTGCACGCGTCCGTACCTTCCTCGTCAATGGCGCTGTCGTCCAGGTCTGGACGAAGCCTGCTGCGGGCCGCCTCCGGACGTTCGGCGTAGTCCGCCGCATCGCCGACGAGACGGCTGAGGTCCGTCATCTGCACCCGCTCCAGTCAGTCCGACAGAACCAGCGCCTCATCCGAGGTGAGCTTGATGATGATTTACGGATCATCCGTTCCTCGAACATACTTCGTCGAGCCTGCACTGTCAGAGGTGCCTGGCACAGTGCCGCTGTGAACGTTGATTCCCTTCTGGAAGCTCATCGAGGAGTACCGGCGTCAGGCGCAGAGCCCGGCGTTCAGGTGCGTGCCCGTGTCGAATGAGAGTCGGAGGGCGCCGGACTTGAAGGCGATTGCGGAGCGGATCTGTGCTCCGAATGGGGTGAGCGCCGCTGCAACGTCCTGCGTTTCCGGATGTAGAACCGATGGCGGATTGGCTCGGACGGAGCCGTGCGAGATGCTGGCTGGCGCCTCCAAGGTGACCTCCCAGGCGGAGCCGAGGACCAGTGTGAGCCGGAAGTCCACCACGATCCTGGTGACGGGCAAGTCGCGGAGGTTCAAGATCCATCGGTCTTCGTGTTCAACGGGACCTTGCTCAGTAGTCATCCATGCACCCTGGCTGATGTGAGATGCGATAACCACGCGTTTTGGTACGCCAGGGGCCGTGTCTGACCTTCAGCGGAAGTCGGCGGTGCCGCAGATGAAGGTGGTGTCCTGGAGGAGGTCCGGGGTGACTCGGATGCCGGTGATGTGCTCGGCGAGTGCGAAGGCGGCCGGCACGGCCAGGTCGTCGTCCGTTTTGGTGGGCTCTTCGGGGAAGGTGAAGCCGAGGTGGCGGATGACGTCGAGGAGGTCGTTGGCGCGGGTGCCGGTGCGGTAGGCGGCATCGCGGATTTCGAACTGGAGCTGGGGTTCGGTGTCCTCGGCCCAGAGGAACGAGCCGTCGTTGTTGGCGTTCGCGTTGTCGTAGTGGGAGATCCAGCGGGTGCCCGCTGATGCGGGCAGGGCCTTCTTCTCGTTCACTCCATGCCAGCCGTTGGGCTCGATCATGAGGGTCCACGGGCCGAGCGTCGTCATTCCGAAGTACGTCCGCGTGGTGCTGAAGTCCCAGAGCCCGTATGCGGTGTCGACGAGTGCGTTGATCCCGGTGACCTCGGGTTCGGGTTGGCCGCCCAGTCTGCTCAGCAGTTCGTTCGGCGGCACGTTGTGCACGAGGGTGAGGCAATAGGACTCGGCGAGGTCCGGGAAGTCTTCCTCGAACCACAGGTAGTCAGCAGCAGTCGTAGCCATGTGGGAGATCCTTCACGACGGCTATGACATTGAGGGTGCCCGGGTCCCGGGAGGGCGTCGCCTCAGGCCGCGGCGGACCCGCCGCATCACCGTGCCGGCCATTGAGGCGATCTTGTAGGGGTGGGGGTCGGAGTGGAGCAGGTCATCGGGCGGCAGGCGTTGGAAGAACTCGTCCAGGAACTGGTTCACATCTGCGGTGTGCATGCTGTCGCTGAGGTGAGCTTGTTCCGCTTTGGCGGACACCATCGGTGTGGTGGTCAGGCCGCGAGGGCGGCCTCGTAGCCCACATGCCCGCCACACGTCGCTGACCAGCACCAGCCGTACCGGTTGCCATGCCCTCGGAAAGCCGGCAACCGGCGCTCGGGCCGTACCGACTCGAACCGGACCGACCACAGAGACTCCGGCGCCTCGCGCCCACGGACCCCGCCTGCGTTTACGTACTCCAGATCGACGTCCTCTGCCGACACCTCACACGCATCCATCCATGCCTCCGAAACTACGCCTACCAGCCACGACGACCGTGGACACAGTCACAGCGACGTACCCGGAGATGACTGTGACATCAGCTCATCTGCCCGGAGATCTCCGAGACTGCCGGACATCACAGAGACCGGACAGCTGCTGGTAATCGAGGACGCGGACAGCCCACTGCGGTCCCCGTTCGTACACGCAGTGGCCTTGGTCGACGCTTCCGTCAGGCGCCTAGGCAACGGTTCACTCGGCGCGCAGAACCCTCAAGGAGCCCGGTACCCAGCGATGACGTCGGCCTCTTCCAGGCGTTTGAGCCGGCGCAGGCAGGCGTCCTTGACCCGGAAACCCTCGGTCGCGGCCTTGAGGGCCTAATCGACGTCGAGATCTACTCCCAGGACCGCAAGAGCTTCGAGGAGTTCGAGTCCGCCGTGGCCGCCTTCGATGAGGTCATCGAGTGCCGATGCATGTACGGCCGCCCCGACTACTTCCTTCGCGTCGCCGTCGGCGACCACGCCGCCTACGAAGCCTTCCTCACAGGCAAGCTGAGCGGCCTGACCGGCGTACGGTGCAAGAAGATCAAGGTAGACAGCTGACCGGCAATGGTGGGACGACAGATGTCCTGCAAATACGACACCTATCGTGCTCAGTCACAAGTCGGGCCGGGAGGCGGGTGGGAGATGTTGCAAGCATCTGCTTGCAAAAGTTAGCAAGGTCGGGCAGGATCTGGAGCATGGCATCGCTCAACGTCGGACATCTCGGCGAATACCTCCGTGAGCAACGGCGGCAGGCGCAGCTCTCGCTGCGGCAGCTGGCCGATGCGGCGGGGGTGTCGAATCCGTACCTGAGCCAGATCGAGCGCGGGCTGCGCAAGCCGAGCGCGGACATCCTGCAGCAGCTGGCCAAGGCGCTGCGGATCTCCGCGGAGACGCTGTACGTGCAGGCCGGGATCCTGGACGAGCGGGACCGCGACGAGGTGGAGACGCGAGCCGCCATACTCGCCGACCCGTCCATCAACGAGCGGCAGAAGCAGGTGCTGCTCCAGATCTACGAGTCGTTCCGCAAGGAGAACGCACTCGACGCGCCCGCCGTTCCCGCCGTTCCCGACGGGCCTGGCACACCGTCCGACGAGATGCCGTCGAAGACCGACTGAAGTTGATCCGGGAGGACCAGCACATGGCCATCGCCGATGACCTGAAGAAGACCCTCACCGACCCCACTCCCCTCTACTTCGCCGCCGGCACCGCCGACCTCGCCGTCCAGCAGGCGAAGAAGGTGCCGGAGCTCATCGAGCAGCTGCGCGCCGAGGCCCCCGCGCGCATCGAGGCCGTGAAGAACACGGACCCGAAGGCCGTGCAGGAAGCGGTCACGACGAAGGTGGCCGAGGTGTTCGGCGCGATCGACCCGAAGAAGATCGGGGAGAGCGCCCAGGACCTGGCGCTGCGCGGCGTCGGGGTGGCCGCCGAGTACGCGGTGCGCGCCAAGGAGACCTACGACAAGGTCGCCGAGCACGGTGAGCAGGCCGTACGGGCCTGGCGTGGCGAGGTCTCCGAGGAGATCGTCGACATCGCCGTCGTCGTCGAGCCGCGGCCCGAGCCGACTCCTGAGGTGCAGGCCGAGCCGGCCGCGGAGGCCGCGGCCGAGGAACGGCCCGCCGCGAAGAAGCCCGCCGCGCGCAAGACCACGGCCAAGAAGGCCGTCGTCGCCGCGGACGACGCGAGCTGAACCGCGCCCGCAGGGGCGAGCACGGGCCGGGCACCCTTCGAGGGCCCGGCCCGTTGTGGTTGATGGAGGGGCGGGTACCGGTAGCGTGGAGTGAGGCGGGATCCGACGTGCGAAGTGCGAGCAGGAGAAGGCGGTCGAAGCGATGTTGATGGACGGGTTCGATCGAGGGGTGATCCCGCTGCTCGGGCTCGCCATGCTGGTGCTCGCCGTGGTGGCCTTCGGGTTCGCGCTGCTGGCCCGTGAGGACGCCTACCGGGCGGCCGACAAGCAGAGCAAGACCTTCTGGCTGGTGATCCTCGGTATCACCGTGCTCGTGGACGCCTTCCTGGGGCTGCTCTTCCTCCAGATCGCGGGCCTGGTGGCGACCATCGTGTTCTTCGTGGACGTACGGCCGGCCCTCAAGCAGGTCTCGGGCGGCGGCCGCCGCAGTGGCGGCAGCAGCAGTGACGGGCCGTACGGCCCCTACAACGGCGGACGGTAGCCCCGTCTCCGGCCGGTAGCCCTTTGCCGCCAGGGGCAGGGGCAGGGGTAGGGGCGGGCCGAGCCGGGCTCGGGTCAGCCTTCGGCGCGCGAGAGCAGGACCAAGGCCACGTCGTCGGTGAGCTCGCCGCCGTTGAGGCGGCGGGCCTCGGTGACGGAGGCCTCCAGCAGCGCCTCGCCGCTCAGACCGCGGTCCAGGTGGCGGTTGATCATCTCGACCATGCCGTCCTGGCCCAGGCGTTCCTTGCCCTCGCCGATCCGCCCCTCGATGAGGCCGTCGGTGTAGAGCATCAGGCTCCAGCTGCCGCCGAGCTCGACCTGTCGGCGCGGCCAGCGGGCCCGGGGCAGCAGTCCGAGGGCCGGGCCGCTGTTCTCGTACGGGAGGAGCTGCGCGCGGCGCCCCGGACGGGAGATCAGCGGTGCCGGATGGCCGGCCAGGCACAGGCCCGCGCGGCGGCCGTCCGGGGCGATGTCGACGGTGCACAGCGTCGCGAAGATCTCCTCGCAGGGGCGCTCCACCTCCAGTACCTCTTGGAGGGTGGCCAGCAGGTCGTCGCCGCAGAGGCCGGCCAGGGTCAGGGCGCGCCAGGCGATGCGGAGCTCGACGCCGAGGGCGGCTTCGTCCGGGCCGTGGCCGCAGACGTCGCCGATCATGGCGTGGACGGTGCCGTCGGGGGTGCGGACGGTGTCGTAGAAGTCGCCGCCGAGGAGGGCCCGGCTGCGGCCGGGGCGGTAGCGGGCGGCGAAGCGCAGATCCGACCCCTCCAGGAGGGGGGTGGGGAGCAGGCCGCGCTCCAGGCGGGCGTTCTCCTGGGCGCGCAGTTTCGATTCTGCAAGCTTGTACTGGGCTATGTCGGCCCGTTTTCTCTCCACCGCGTAGCGGATGGCGCGGCTCAGCAGGCGGCCGTCCAGTTCGTCGCGGAAGAGGAAGTCCTGGGCACCGACCCGGACGGCCTCGGCGGCGCGCTCGGCGTCGTCCTCGTCGGTCAGGACGAGGACGGCGTGGTGGGGCGCGAGGCGCAGCACCTGGTGCAGGACGGCGAGCTGCTGCTCCACGGTCGCGGTCGCGGTCGCCGGCGCGGTGGCGGTGGCGGTGGCGGTGGTCGTGACCCCGATGCCGGCGCGGGTTCCGCTTCCGGGAAGCGACAGGTCGAGCAGGATGCAGTGCACATCGGGGGTGAGCAGCCGCTCGGCCTCGGTGAGGTTGCGGGCGGTGCGAACCCGGATGCGGTGGCCGTCGGCGTCGAGGATCTCGGGGACGGTGAGACCGCCGGCGGGGTCGTCCTCGATGACCAGGAGGGTCAGGGCGGTGGTCTGCGGGGTCGCCTGTGCGACACCGGCACCGATGGGGATGGGCGGTGCGGCGGCATGCAGAACGGCCTGACCGCTCTCCGTGGCGGGGGTCTCCCTCTGCCGCGGTACGGGTACGGGCATCGTTTCCGGTTCCTTCCCTCCCCCCGAGGGTGCGCTCCGGCAGACCCTAGCGGTCCCGGCCCCGCGAACGGAATGCCGTTCTCGGCGGGGGTCTCCGTCATATGCCGTCATCACGGGGGAAAAACGGCCTCACTGGATGACAAAGGTCACGGCGGGGCCGCATTCCGTCCCGTGTACCGAGACGTCCCCCGCTCGCACCGGGTTGCCTCGGTCCCGGCGCCTGCCGGCCGCCCTGCCGCCTGCGGCTCGCGGGCCTGCCCCGGCCAGGTGCGGGGCCGGACCTGGCGGGCCGGACCTCCAGGGCTGGACCTCCGGGGCCGGACCCCCGCCTCCCGGGTAAGCAGGGCTTCGCCCGGCCCGCCGACCGCAGCCCGCCGAGCCCCGCCCCGGCTTACGGATGCCGGGCCGGCTGCGGGCCGATCGCGGGCCGGGCTCGGGGCGGGGTGCGTGGCCCCGTGGCCGCCGACCCCGCCCGGGAGGGATCAGGCGTCCGGGCGGACCACTGCCTTGATCGGCATCGAGCCCGC
Source organism: Streptomyces sp. NPDC058880 (assembly GCF_042742535.1). Lineage (NCBI taxonomy): Bacteria > Bacillati > Actinomycetota > Actinomycetes > Kitasatosporales > Streptomycetaceae > Streptomyces > Streptomyces sp. NPDC058880. Next base: position 9,206 of record NZ_JBHYMC010000039.1, on the reverse strand, counting down.
GCCCGCCATCGTCACGTTGCGGCCGGGGCGCGGGGCGTGGACCATCGCGCCGTCGCCCACGTACATACCGACGTGGCTCGCGTCGTCGAAGTAGATGATCAGGTCGCCCGGACGCATGTCCTTGAGCGCGATCTTCGGCAGCAGCCGCAGCTGCTCCTGCGAGGTGCGCGGGATGCCCCGTCCCGCCGCGCGCCAGGCCTGGGAGGTCAGCCCGGAGCAGTCGAAGGAGTCGGGGCCGACGGCGCCCCACTTGTACGGCTTCCCTATCTGCGCCGTGGCGAACTGCACGGCCAGCTTCCCGGCCTCCGTCGCCTTGCCGTTCACGTCCTTCATCGCGCCCGTGGACAGCCATGCCGTCTGCGCGCGGTACTGGGCTTCCTGTTCGAGCTGGATCAGCCGGGCCTTCTCTTCGGCCTCCAGCTTGCTCTCCAGCTCCTCGGCGGCCTTGATCTTCTCCTCGATCTGCTTCTTGGACTCCTCCTGCTTGACCCGGTTGTCCTCCAGCGTCCTCCAGCGCTCGCTCGCCTCCTCCGCGTAGCGCTGCAAGTCCGCCTGGGTGCGGTTTAGTTCGGAGAGGAGGTCCGAGGCGGCCTTCTCGCCCTGGCGCAACCGGTCCGCCCCGTCGAGGAACTGGTTCGGGTCCTCGCTCAACGCCAGCCGCGCGCCCGGGGGCAGGCCGCCCGAGCGGTACTGCGCACGGGCCGCAGCACCCGCACGGCTCTTCAGGACGGCGATCCGCTCCTTGCCGGCGACGATCAGGTTGGCGATCTCGACGATCTTGTCCGACTGGGCCTTGGCCTCGGCTTCGGCGAGATTGTAGGCGTCCGTCGCGGCGCCCGCCTGCCGGTAGAGCTCCTCGATGTCCTTGCGGACCTGCTCCAGCGACGCGCCGCCCGGCTCGGGCAGCGGAGCGGTCGGTGCCCCGGGTGCGGCCGGAGCCGTCGGCGCGCCCGGCGCGCCCGGTACGGCCGGAGCCGCGTACGCCGTGCCCGTCGCCAGGCCCGGCGCCGTCAGTACCGCCATCGCGCACAGCAGCGCGAGAGAGCTTGCGCGTCGTCGCCCTACCGACCCCATGGTCCCCCCAGGCACCCGCGTCAGATCCGACACCAGATCTGACTATTCATCAGTAACTTCGCACTGCCATCGGGATGGTGCCACGAGTCGAAGAATTCCGACAGCCTTGTGGAGGGCATTTCGATCTTGTCTGCCCCGACGGCCCCCGATCCCTGCCCCCCCATGGATCGAACGGGGCACACCCGCCCCCGGTTCCCCGCCGCACCGCATTCACCCCAGCGGGCGCAACGACTCCCAGCGCAGGGTCAGTTCCCCCTGCCGCCACCGCACCGGCCCGTCCGCCAGCGGCCAGTCGGCGGACAGCGCCCGCGCCGTCCGGATCCAGCGCTGCCGCGCTCCGTACGAGGCGTACGGAGCCGCCGCCGCCCACGCCCGGTCGAAGTCGCGCAGGAACGCGTGCACCGGCTCGCCCGGAACGTTCCGGTGGATCAGCGCCTTCGGCAGCCGCTCCGCCAGGTCGGAGGGGCGCTCCAGCGACCCCAGCCGGGTCGCGAACGTCACCGTGCGCGGGCCCTCCGGACCCAGCGCCACCCACACGTGCCGCCGCCCGATCTCGTCGCAGGTCCCCTCCACCAGCAGCCCGCCCGGGGCCAGCCGCGCGCACAGCCGCGCCCAGACCTCTGCGACCTGCTCCTCGTCGTACTGGCGCAGTACGTTCGCCGCGCGGATCAGCATCGGCCGTTCCCCGCCCTCCAGCGGGACCTCGAAGCCGCCGTGTCGGAAGCTCAGCCCGTCCCGCTCGTACGGCTTCGCCCCCGCCACCCGAGCCGGCTCGATCTCGATGCCCACCACCCGCACGCGCGGCGCCGTCTCCCGCAGCCGTGCCAGCAGCTCGACCGCGGTCCAGGGCGCGGCCCCGTAGCCGAGGTCCACCGCCACCGGATCACCCGCACGCCGCAGCACGGCCCCGTGGGTGGCCGCGATCCAGCGGTCCATCCGGCGCAACCGGTTCGGGTTCGTCGTCCCGCGCGTCACCGAGCCCACAGGACGGCCGGGGGCGCGGCTGGGTGACGGGGTGGTGCGGGAGGCCATGGGCCGAGGGTAAGCGGAGCGCCCGCACACCATGAAAATCGCGCGGCGCCGGGCGCCCCGCACCGGATTGCGCTCCCGGAAGGCGGCAAGAATCACGAGGAGCCGGCAGGAAATGCGGATTCCCCGGAATGCGGGGGACGGCCATCCGGGTTGCACTCCTTGCAGGGCGCCCCACGCGCCCCTGTCGTCATGCCGTCCGAGCGTCGCGCGCGCACCGTCCGAGCCGAGAGGAAGCGCTTCCTTGAGCCAGTACGTGTCCCGCCTCGGCGGCAGCCTCAGCGGGCGCCTCGCCGCCGCCCGTGCCGCCACCCGCCACGAGCCGCCCCGGCTGCGCCTGCCGGCCGTCGGCCACCACCGCAAACCGCGCCGCGTGGCCATGCTCAGCGTGCACACCTCACCGCTGCACCAGCCCGGCACCGGCGACGCGGGCGGGATGAACGTCTACATCGTGGAGCTGGCCAGGCGGCTCGCCGCGATCAACATCGAGGTCGAGATCTTCACCCGGGCCACCACCGGCGGGCTGCCGCCCGTGGTCGAGCTGGCGCCCGGCGTGCTCGTACGACACGTGGACGCGGGCCCCTACGAGGGCCTCGCCAAGGAGGAGCTCCCGGCCCAGCTGTGCGCCTTCACCCACGGAGTGATGCAGGCCTGGGCCCGCCACCGGCCCGGCCACTACGACCTCGTCCACTCCCACTACTGGCTCTCCGGACACGTGGGCTGGCTCGCCGCCCAGCGCTGGGGCGTCCCCCTCGTGCACGCCATGCACACCATGGCCAAGGTCAAGAACGCGGCGCTGGCCGAGGGCGACAGCCCCGAGCCCGCCGCCCGGGTCATCGGCGAGACGCAGATCGTGTCCGCCGCCGACCGGCTCATCGCCAACACCGCCGAAGAGGCCGACGAGCTCGTGCGGTACTACGAGGCCGACCCCGCCAAGGTGGCCGTCGTGCACCCGGGCGTGAACCTCGACCGGTTCACCGTCGGCGACGGCCGGGCCGCCGCCCGCGCCCGCCTGGGCCTCCCGCAGGACGCCGTCATCCCCCTCTTCGCCGGGCGGATCCAGCCGCTGAAGGCCCCCGACATCCTGCTGCGCGCCGTCGCCGTCCTCGTCGACCGGGACCCCTCACTGCGCCGCCGCCTCTTCGTCCCCGTCGTCGGAGGCCCCAGCGGCAGTGGTCTCGCCAAGCCCGAGGGCCTGCAGAAGCTCGCCGCGAAGCTGGGCATAGCCGACCTCGTGCACTTCCACCCGCCGGTCGCCCAGGACGGGCTCGCGGACTGGTTCCGCGCGGCGTCCGTGCTGGTCATGCCCTCCTACAGCGAGTCCTTCGGGCTCGTCGCGATAGAGGCCCAGGCCACCGGCACCCCGGTGCTGGCCGCCGAGGTCGGCGGGCTGCCCGTCGCCGTCAACGACGGCGTCACCGGCATCCTCGTACCCGGGCACGACCCGGCGGACTACGCGAACCGGCTGCGCCGCTTCGTCGACGATCCCGGGCTCACGGATCGGATGGGCGCGGAGGCCGCGCGGCACGCGCAGTTCTTCGGCTGGGACACCGCGGCGAGCGGCACGGCTGACGTCTACACGGCGGCGATGCACGATCACCGCCGTCGCGTACGCTCCCACCATGGCTGACACCGCCGAGATCGCCGAGATCATCGAGAGCGCGCTGACCGGCGCGGAACTGAGCTGGGAGAGCCCGGCGCCGGGCGCCTACGTCGTCACGCTCCCCGGCACCCGCAAGCTGAGCACCACCTGCTCGATCCGGGTCGGCCGGCACTCCCTGTCGGTCAACGCCTTCGTGATCCGCCACCCCGACGAGAACGAGGCGGGCGTCCACCGCTGGCTGCTGGAGCGCAACCTCAAGCTGTACGGGATGGCGTACGCGGTCGACCGGCTCGGCGACATCTACCTGACGGCCCGCCTGCCGCTCGGGGTCGTCACCCCGGAGGAGCTCGACCGACTGCTCGGCACCGTGCTGGAGGCCGCGGACGGTTCGTTCAACACACTGCTGGAGTTGGGCTTCGCGAGCGCGATCCGGCGCGAGTACGACTGGCGCGTCTCGCGCGGCGAGCCGACCTTCAACCTCGACGCCTTCAAGCACCTGACGCGGCCGCAGGGCGATCAGGCCGGCCCCGGCACTCCGATCGGCTGACACGGAGCACCGAACGGCGGGGGGTGGCGTGTCGGCCCGCCCCGCCGGGGCCGGGCACCCGCACGGTGGCGGGATGAGCGGGAACACAGCCGAAGCACTCATGTACACCTGGTTCGCCCTGGTTCTCCTGTCCGCCGGCTACGTCGCCCACGACGCCTTCACCCGTAACCCCGAGCTCACGGTGATGAAGTGGGGCTGGGTGCTGGTGACCCTCTACATCGGCCCGGTGGGCGCCGCGCTCTACGTGCTGTCCTGCAAGGAACCGCGACCGTGGACCCACGAGCGGTTCGTGGCGCCGCTGTGGAAGCAGGCGCTCGGCTCCACGATCCACTGCGTGGCCGGCGACGCGACCGGCATCATGGTCGCGGCCGTCGTCGCCTCGCTGCTCGGCCTCCCGCCGTGGGCCGACGCCCTGCTTGAGTACGTGGTGGGCTTCGGCTTCGGGCTGCTCGTCTTCCAGGCCCTGTTCATGCGCGACATGCTCGGCGGCAGCTATCCGAGGGCCGTCCGGGCGACGGTGTACGCGGAGTGGCTCTCGATGAACTGCGTGATGGGCGCCATGGTCGCGGTGAACGTGATCGTGCGCAGCCACGTGCCGGGCGCGCAGGACGTCGGTGACGTGCGCTTCTGGGCGACGTTCTCGCTGTCGGTGCTGGCCGGCCTCGGCTTCGCGTACCCGGTCAACGTGTGGCTGGTCGCCAACCACCTCAAGCACGGGATGGGGACGGTACGGGCGCTCGGCGCCGGCGGCGAGCCGCTGCCGCAGCCGGCCGCGGAACGCCCCGACACGGCCATGGGCATGGGCATGGACATGGCTATTCCGGAGGCCGGAGTGACGGCGGAGCAGAAGACGGCCATGGCGGTGCTGACGGTCCTCTTCCTCGCCGCCGGGACCCTGCTCGCCGCGATCTTCGGCCAGCTGGCCTGATCCCACCGGCCCTGGCCGATGGCCCCTGCTCGTCCTGCACGGGCCCGCGGCCCCGGGCCCGGCCCGCGGCGAACGGGCCCGTGGCCCGCGCCCGGCTCGCAGCGGCGGGCTCCCGCCCGGCCGCCGGTGCCGAGCGGGCCCGCGGCCGGTCAGCGTGCTCCGGCCCGGCCCCGGCGGTCCGCCCGCGCCGGCCCCGAGGCGGGGAGCGGCTCGGCCGGAGCCGGTGCGGCGTCGGCGGGCGGTGCTTCCGGCGGGGCAGTGGGGGCGCCGCCGGCCGCTGCCGGGGCCGTCCCCCTGTCCTCCTCGGAGAGCCCCCGCATCAGCAGCCAGTAGCCGACCGCCGCCACCGTGCCGAGGGCGCCGGTGGCCGCCCAGAGCCAGTCCGCCCCCCACCGGTCGATCATGAAGCCGGCCATCAGCGGCGCGACCAGCGCGGCCACCGCCCAGGACATCGTGTAGACGCCCTGGTAGCGCCCGCGCCCGTGCACCGGCGAGAGCCGTACGACCAGGCTCATCTGGGTCGGCGAGTTGACGATCTCGGCGAGCGTCCAGACGCACACCGTCAGCGCGTAGGCCCACACCGGTCCGGCGAAGGCCGTCAGCGCGAAGCCGTAGCCGGCCAGCAGTGCCGAGACCACCAGCAGCTTCTGCGGGTCGCGGTGCTCGATGAAGCGGGTGACGGGGATCTGCAGGACGACGATCAGGAAGCCGTTCACGGCGATCACGAGCCCGTAGTCCCAGGGCGAGAACCCGGCGGAGCCCATCGCGACGGGCAGGCCGACCGCCCCCTGCGTGAAGATCAGTGAGATCAGGAACGACAGTCCGACCACACCCATGAACCGCCCGTCCCGCAGCACGGTGCCGAGCCCGATCTCCGCTTCCGAGCCCCCCTTGTCCGAGGATCCGCCGGCTCCGGAGTCGCCGGACCCCGACCCGCCGGACCCGCCGCGCTCGGGCCGGGACTCGGGCAGCTTGGCGTACACCAGCACCGCGCAGGTCAGCGTGAGGGCCGCCTCGCCCAGGAAGCCGGCCAGGTAGCTGTACTCGGCGATCAGGCCGGCCGCGGTCGCACTGACGGCGAAGCCGAGGTTGATGGCCCAGTAGTTGAGCGCGAAGGCCCGTACGCGGTCCTCGGGGCGGACGATGTCGGCCATCATCGCCGCGACCGCCGGGCGGGAGGCGTTCGAGGTCATGCCGACCAGCAGGGCCACCGCGGCAATGGCCGCCGGGTGTTCCATGAAGCCCAGCAGCGCCACCGAGAAGGCGGTCGAGGCCTGGGCCGCCAGCAGCGTGGGGCGCCGCCCCAGCCGGTCGGTCATCACGCCCGCGACGAGCGAGGAGATCACGCCGCCCAGCCCGTGGAGGGCGACCACGAGTCCCGCGAAGGAGGCCGAGTAGCCCCGGTCCAGGGTCAGGTACAAGGTCATGAAGGTGGCGACGAAGGCCCCGAGCCGGTTCACCAGGGTGCTCGTCCACAGCCACCAGAACGCCCGGGGCAGACCCGAGACGCTCTCCCGGGCGGCACGTCTCAGACGGGCAGCGGACATAAGGGATCCCCCCGAGGGTGTAAGTGTCGCAATCGCGAGGTGCACGTTACGAGGGGGTGGGCTCCGGGCGCCAGTCAATTGACCCGCACCGTCAATCGGCGCCGCCGCACACCGCGCGCGGGCGCGTGCGCGCGTCCATTAGGCTCGTACGCATGGCCGACGCACCGTACAAGCTGATCCTCCTCCGCCACGGCGAGAGCGAATGGAACGCGAAGAACCTGTTCACCGGCTGGGTGGACGTCAACCTCACCGAGAAGGGCGAGAAGGAGGCGGTCCGCGGCGGTGAGCTGCTCAAGGACGCCGGCCTGCTGCCCGACGTGCTGCACACCTCCCTCCAGAAGCGCGCCATCCGCACCGCGCAGCTCGCGCTCGAGTCCGCGGACCGCCACTGGATCCCGGTGCACCGCTCCTGGCGCCTGAACGAGCGCCACTACGGCGCGCTGCAGGGCAAGGACAAGGCGCAGACCCTCGCGGAGTTCGGCGAGGAGCAGTTCATGCTGTGGCGCCGCTCCTACGACACCCCGCCGCCGGTGCTCGAGGACGGCACGGAGTTCTCGCAGTCCGAGGACCCGCGCTACGCGTCGATCCCGAACGAGCTGCGTCCGCGCACCGAGTGCCTCAAGGACGTCGTCGAGCGCATGCTGCCGTACTGGTACGACGGCATCGTCCCGGACCTCCTGGCGGGCCGCACGGTCCTGGTGGCCGCGCACGGCAACTCCCTGCGCGGTCTGGTCAAGCACCTCGACAGCATCTCGGACGAGGACATCACCGGCCTGAACATCCCCACCGGCATCCCGCTCGTCTACGAGCTGGACGCGGACTTCAAGCCCCTCAACCCGGGCGGCACCTACCTGGACCCGGCTGCTGCCGCGGCCGCCATCGAGGCCGTCAAGAACCAGGGCAAGAAGTAGCCCTCACGCACGCAACAGCCCCCTACCTGCTGCTTCCCAGCGGGTAGGGGGCTTCTCGGCGTCGTGGGGCCGTCCGGCGCGTCGCCGTACAGGCCGTCCCTGCGGATACGGGCCTTCCCTGCGGAAAGGCCGCTTCCCGGATCAGTCCGGGGCGGGCGCCGCGGATCTCTGCCACTCGGCGCCGATCGAGCGGATGAGGGCCGGGTAGACGCCCAGGTGACGGAAGGGCTTGATGGCCAGCATGTAGGCCGCGCCCAGCAGCCCGTTGGGCTTGACCAGGACGGCCATCTGGCCGCGGTGACCGCCGTTGCCGTCCGGGACCCAGCCGATGTGCATCACCCCGTGCATCGTCTTGTTGGCCGTCTCCGCCGCCCACTCGTCGTGTGTCTGGTAGACGGAGGTGAAGGGGAGCGAGGGGACGTCCGGTCCGCGCTCGCCCTCCCTGAGGTCCGCCGGCAGCCGGTCGCGCAGCGTCGGCACCCTGGAGCGGAGGCCGTCGGCCGGCGCGTCCCAGCCGAGCAGTGCCCCGAGCTTCCACCGGATCGCGAAGAGGGCGCGCCCCGCGCGGGAGGGGACGGGGTGCCCCGCGCCCTGCCGGGTGAACTGGCGCACCAGTCGCGCGAGGTCGTCCGGGCCGCCCGGCGTCGGCAGCGCCCACACGTCCTCGACCCGGAAGTCGCCGGTGATCTCGTGGATCCGCCAGGGTCGGGAGGTGTGGGCGGTGCGGGGGAGTCTCATGAGCAAGCCCCTTCTATACGATGCCGTATAGATCGAGGTTAGCACTCTTCTATACGGCACCGTATAGAAGGGGTGGCGAGGAGGGACCGGCATGGGTGCGACCCGCACACCGCGCGGCAAGTGGATCGAGGAGGGGCTGCGGGCGCTGGCCGCCGGCGGCCCGGAGGCCGTCCGCGTCGAGGTGCTCGCGCAGGCGCTCGGCGTCAGCAAGGGCGGCTTCTACGGGTACTTCGGCAGCCGGGGCGCGCTGCTCATCGAGATGCTCGACACCTGGGAGCGCGAGGTCACCGAGGCGGTGATCGAGCTGGTCGAGAGCGGCGGGGGAGACGCCAGGGCCAGGCTGGACCGGCTGTTCACGATCGTCGCCTCCTACGAGGAGGGGCCGGTGGTCGGCGTCGACGCCGACCTGGCGATCCGCGACTGGGCCCGGCGCGACGAGGCCGTCGCCGAGCGGCTGCGCCGCGCGGACAGCCGGCGTATGGAGTACTTGCGCTCGCTGTTCCGCGCGTTCTGCGCCGACGAGGACGACGTCGAGGTCCGCTCCCTGATCACCTTCTCCCTGCGGATCGGCTCCCACTTCATCGCCGCCGACCACGGCGGCCGCAGCCGCGCGGAGGTCATGGCGCTGACCCGGAAGTGGCTCCTGCGCTAGGGCCTGCCCGGCGGATCGGGGGCGGCCGGGCCCGGCGGCGCCGCCCGGAGGCGCGAAAAAGGCCCCCCGTCCGCGGAATCCACTTGGGTTCTAGCGGTCCTCGCAACACCCGCGATCTGTGGGAGTTGCGAGGACCGTGGGCGTTGAGCGTGGTGATCTTTCGGGGTTGCGGGAGCG
>NZ_JBHYMC010000038.1:0-61429 GCF_042742535.1 Streptomyces sp. NPDC058880 | reverse complement strand
CGGCTGTTCAGGCACCCGCCGGCCGCTGCCGTCCCGCCCCCAGGTCACGTACGTAGCGGATCGTGGGGCGGCCGTCCAGGACGGCCTCCTCCACCGGCACGAAGCCGGTGCGCTCCAGGACCGTGCGCGATCCGGTGTTGCCGACGTCCGCGCAGGCGCGCAGGGTCCGCAGCCCGTACGTCCGTGCCGCCAGCACCAGGACCTGCCGGACCGCGCGGGTGGCCAAGCCCCGGCCGGCCGCGTCCTGCGCGACGCGGAAGCCCAGCTCGGCGGAGCCGCCCTCGACGTCGATCAGGTTGACCCGTCCCAGCACCTCCCCGCCGCCCCCGATGATCAGGTGGAGGTGGTCGCGGCCGGCGGCCTGCCCGGCGAGGAGTTCGCGGTGCCGGGTGTCGAAGTCCTCGAAGTACGCGTCCCCGCGGTCGGGCACCGACTGCGCGAAGTAGGCGCGGTTGGCCCGTTCGAACGCGAGCAGGGCCGGGGCGTGTTCGGCGCGGAGCCGTTGGAGTTCCGTCATCACGGCATCCTAGGAGGCGGCCCGGCCGACCCCTTCAGCGTGCCGCGCTCTCCGTCGGAACGCACAGCACGGGGATCGGCGAGAGGTGCAGGAGCTTGTGCGGGGTGGAGCCCAGCAGGGCGCCGCGCATCGGGCTGTCACCCCAGCTGCCGACGATGATGACGCGGGCGCCGTGCCGTTCGGCGGCGTCGAGCAGCGCCTGTGCGGGCTTCTCGTCGGCGACCTCGACCGTCGAGGGCACTCCGGCAGCGTCGGCCTCCTCGACGGCGTGTGCCAGGGCGCTTCGGCCCGCCTGGCGGACGGCTTCGCGGTGCGCGCGCGACTCCTCGCCGGTGGGGCCCGGAGCGGCCGCCCCGTAGACGAGGACGAGGGGTTCGCCGAAAGCGGCGGCCACCTCCAGGGCGACCTGTAGGGCCCTCTCGGCGCCGGGTGACTCGTCGTATCCGAGGACCACGGACATCGGGACTCCTCAGCGCTTCCTGGGGTGGACGAGGGCCGGGTCGACGACCCCGCGGCGCTCCTGCCAGAACCGGCCGTCCCGTACCCGCCAGAAGCACATGACGAGCACGCCGACGAGGGCGATCGCGATGCCGATGACCAGCGGCGGGCCGAGCCCGAGCCAGGAGACGCCGCTGGCCGAGTTCTCCGGGTTCGCCATGTCGCCGATCGACTCGATCAGCAGCCAGAACAGCAGGCCGGCGCCGACCACCGGGCCGACGCCGATGAGCAGGAGGTTGTGCGGGCTCTCCAGGAGGTGGCGGCGGTAGTAGACGGCGCAGGCCAGGCCGGTGAGCGCGTAGTAGAAGGCGATGAGCAGGGACAGCGCGGTGAGCGAGTCCAGGAGCGCGTTCTCGCTGATCTGGTTCACGACGAGGTACCAGCCGATGGCAATGCCGGCCACCCACCAGGTGCTCACGTCCGGGGTCAGGAACCGCGGGTGGATGTGCGCGAGGTGCTGGGGCAGTGCGTGGCGGCGGGCCATGGACAGGGCGGTGCGGGAGGCGGGAATGATCGTGGTCTGCGTGGAGGCGAGCGCGGAGGTGCAGACGGCGAGCAGCACCATCCAGTCCCAGCCCCCCATGACCTCGTGGGCGAGCACGGCGAAGATGGCCTCCTCCTCGGCGGCGTTCTCGGCGAGGAAGGCGGTGCCCGCGTAGCCGACCACGGCGATGCACACGGACAGGTAGGTGACCAGGAGGATCACGGTGGACCAGATGCCGGCCTTGCCGGGCGCCGTGGCGGAGTTCTCGACCTCTTCGGTGAGGTTGACCGCCGATTCCCATCCCCAGTACATGAACACGCCGAGGAGCAGGCCGCCGGTGAGGGCGGCGCCTCCGGCGCCGAAGGGGTTGAGCCAGCCGATGCTGGGCTCGATCTCCTCCAGGGTGCTGGTGCCGGCGTAGATGCGGTAGATGGCCACCACCGCGAACGCCAGGAGGAAGAAGACCTGGGCGAGGATGAGGATGTCCTGCAGGTGGGCGGAGAGTTCGGTGCCGATCACGCAGATCGCGGTCATGGCCAGGATCACCGCGACGGTGAGGCCCTGCCGGATCCAGGCGTTGGCGGCCCAGTCGTCCAGGCCGAAGGCGAGCAGTCCGAAGTTCACGGCGACGTCGGCCAGCGAGCCGATGACCAGAACGCCCGTCATGGCGATCGCCCAGCCGCCGAGCCAGCCCGCCCACGGGCCCATGGCCCGTGTCACCCAGGAGAAGGTCGTCCCGCAGTCCTGGTCGACCTTGTTGAGGTAGTAGAAGGCGGCCGCGATCATCAGCATCGGCACGAAGGAGGCCAGGATCACGCCCGGCGCGTAAATCCCGACGAGGGCCACGATCGGCCCGAGGACGGCGGCGAGGGAGTAGGCGGGCGAGGTCGAGTTCAGACCGATGACGAGCGCGTCGAGGAATCCGATCGCATTGGCCTTGAGCCCCGCTTCCGGGGCGGATGTCCCGGGGCCGTCGCCCGCACCGTCATGGCTCATGTACGAATGGTCACGCAGGCGGCCCGGGCGCGCGAGGCGAGTGGGGGCCGCGCGGACCCGGCGGGGACGGGCGGCGGGAGCGGGTCAGTCGCGGGCGTTCCAGCCGGCGATCACGGGGAGGCCGTGTTCCGTGGAGAGCGTGCTGACGGTTCCCGTGCGGAGCAGGAAGAGCCGGCCCTGCTCAGGTTCCAGACGCAGGTAGCGGGCGGTCAGGACGCGCAGGAAGTGGCCGTGGGCGACGAGCACCGCGTCGCCGTCGTCCCCACGGAGCACGGGGGCGATCCGGGCCAGGACCCGGTCCGCGCGGGCGCCGACCTGGGCGGCGCTCTCGCCGGGGTGATCCGCGTCGCCGGGCGGCACCCCGTGGGTCCACAGGGACCAGTCGGGGGTGGTCCGCCGGATCTCCGCGGTGGTGATGCCCTCGTAACCGCCGTAGTCCCACTCGTACAGATCGGAGTCGATGCCGGCGCCGGGGAGTCCGGCGAGCTCCGCGGTGGCCACGGCCCGGCGCAGCGGGCTGGTCAGCACCAGGGCCGGCCGCCGGTCCCGGAAGTAGGGAGCCAGGCAGATGGCCTCCTCGACCCCCCGTGCGGTCAGCGGAACGTCGGTGCGCCCGGTGTGCCGGCCGTCGGCGCTCCAGGCGGTCTCACCGTGCCTCACCAGCAGAAGATCACTCACCCTGCGGACCCTACGCCTTCCGGCATGTCGGCGGCGGCGGGCACGGCAGGCGTGTCACTGTCGGGCGTCATGGACGAGAACCGGAAGGCCGGGCGGACGGCCGGTTCGCGGCTGCCGCCGCACATGCCGGCGCTGATGGTCGCCCTGACCTCGGTGACCGGGGTGATCGAGGCGGTGAGCCTGCTCGCGCTCGGGCCCGCCTTCACGGCGATGCAGACAGGGAACGTGCTGTTCCTGGCCTTCGGTGTCGCTCAGGCGCCCGACCTTCCGACGCTCCCCGCCGCCGTCTCGCTGGCCGCGTTCGTCATCGGCGTGGTCTGCGGTTCGCACCTGGAGGCCGTGACGGAGGCCCGCGGGCGGCGCTGGTTCGTCATGGGTCTCCTCGTCGAGGCCGGGCTGATCCTGGCCGCCGCGGTGGTGGCGTGGGGGCTGGTGCCGCAGTACGGTTCGCCGACCCCGCGGCACCTCGCGGTGACGGCGGTCCTGGCGCTGGCGATGGGGCTGCGCAACACCACGATCATGCGGGCCGACGTGCCGGGGGTGCCCACGACGCTGGTCACCCGGTCGATGACGGCGTTCCTGGGCGGCTCCGCCATGGGGCACCAAGCGGTCTACGCGTACGGTTCGGCCGGCTGGAAACTGCGCGGCCTGTCCGTCCTGGCCATCTTCACCGGCGGGGTCTTCGGGGCGCTGCTGCTGCTCCGGGCCGGCTGGACGGTGGGCTGGCTGCTGCTGGTACCCGCCGCCACGGTCATGGTGGTGGCCCTGGCGTACCGCAAGCAACCCCAGCCGCGCACCGGGCGGGTCACTGGCCGGGAACGACGGCGGTGAACCATGCCGTTGGTATGGTCCCGGCATGGCGGTGGACGAGCTCGACACCAGAATCCTGCGCCTGCTGATCGAGCAGCCGCGCACCAGCGTCCGTGAGTACGCCCGGATCCTCGGTGTCGCCCGCGGCACCCTCCAGGCCCGGCTGGACCGGCTGGAGCGCACGGGCGTGATCACCGGGACCGGACCGGTGCTTTCCCCCGCGGCACTGGGCCACCCGGTGCTGGCCTTCGTACACATCGAAGTCACCCAGGGCCACCTGGACGACGTCGGCGACGCGCTGGCCGCCGTGCCGGAGATCATCGAGGCCTTCTCCATCACCGGTGGCGGGGACCTGCTGACCCGGGTGGCGGCCCGGGACAACGCGCATCTGGAGGACGTGATCCAGCAGCTGATCCGGCTTCCGGGCGTGGTCCGCACGCGGACGGAAGTGGCACTGCGCGAGCGGGTCGCACACCGGCTGCTGCCCTTGGTGGAAGCGGTGGGGAGGAACGCCCGCAGAACCTGACAGGATGGCCGGTACCGGTGTGGCAGGACGCGACAGGCAGGACGGGCACAGCGGATGATCTCCGTCATATTCGATCTCGACGGCACCCTCGTGGACAGCGAGCCGAACTACTACGAGTCCGGGCGCCGCACGCTGGAGGCGCACGGCGTCCCCGACTTCACGTGGGAGCAGCACGCCCGCTTCATCGGCATCGGCACACGGGAGACCCTGGAGATCCTCAGGGACCGGTACGGCATCCGGGCGCCGGTCGAGCGGCTGCTCGCCGAGCAGAACGCCGCCTACCTGGAACTCGCGCGCACCCGGACCGAGGTCTTTCCGCAGATGCGCAAGCTCGTCGAACGGCTGCGGTCCGAGGGGGTGCCGATGGCGGTGGCCTCCGGTTCCTCCCGCGCGGCCATCGACGCCGTACTGGCGGGCACCGGCCTGGACGCGCTGCTGACCACGGCGGTCTCCGCGGAGGAGGTCGCTCAGGGCAAGCCTGCCCCGGACGTGTTCCTGGAGGCGGCCCGGCGGCTGGGCGCCGAGCCGGCCGACTGCGTGGTCGTGGAGGACGCGGCGCCGGGTGCCCTGGCAGCCCGCGCAGCGGGCATGGGATGCATCGCGGTCCCCTACGCGGCGGAGATCGCCGGTGACACGGCGTTCACGTCCGCTGGTCTGCTCTTCCCCGGCGGGCAGTCCGGTTTCAGCGCGGACGCCGCCTACGAGTGGCTGTGCACGCGCTCCCCGGGCCCGGCCGCCTGAGGGAGCGGCGGGGAGCTGCGGCGGCCGAGGGGCGGAGCAAAGCGGTCGGACCGCCGGTGCCCCCGGCACGTGGGGGGCGGGAAGATCCCGCGACGACCGCGAGTTGGTAGAACCGTGAACGATCTGAGGCGGAACGCGGACGGCGCGAGCAGCGACGGGGACCCGGCGGTGGTCGACGTGGCGGTCATCGGGGCCGGGCAGGCGGGCCTGTCCGGCGCGTACCACCTGACGCGGGCGGGGCTCGACCACGTGGTCCTGGACCACGCGCCCCGCCCGGGCGGGGCCTGGCAGTACCGCTGGCCCTCGCTCACCTACGGCAAGGTGCACGGGATGCACGCCCTGCCCGGCATGGAACTGACCGGCGCCGACCCGCTGCGGCCCGCGTCGGAGGTGGTCGGGGAGTACTTCGCCGCCTACGAGGAGCACTTCGGCCTACGCGTACGGCGCCCCGTGCACGTGTCGGCCATACGCGAGGCGGGCGACGGGCGGCTGCGCGTGGAGACCTCGGCCGGCAGCTGGTCGGCGCGGGCCCTGATCAGCGCAACCGGGACCTGGGGCCGGCCGTTCTGGCCACGCTACCCCGGGCAGGAGACGTTCCGCGGCCGCCAGCTGCACACGGCGGACTACCCGGGGCCTCGGGCGTTCGCCGGCGCCCGGGTGATCGTGGTGGGCGGCGGGACGTCGGCGGTCCAGCACCTGCTGGAGATCGCCGAGGTGGCGGAGCGGACCACCTGGGTGACCCGACGTCCCCCGGTCTTCCGCGACGGGAGCTTCGGCGAGGCCGAGGGACGGGCCGCGGTGGCCCTGGTGGACGAGCGGGTGCGCCGGGGGCTGCCGCCGCAGAGCGTGGTCAGCGTGACGGGCCTGCCGCTGAACGAGGCCGTCCGGGCCGGCCTGGCCTCGGGCGTCCTGAACCGCCGGCCCGTGTTCGACCGGATCACCACCACCGGGGCCGCCTGGGCCGACGGCAGCCGTGTGGACGCGGACGTCCTGCTGTGGGCCACCGGCTTCCGCGCGGCCGTCGACCACCTGGCCCCGCTGCACCTGCGCGAACCGGGCGGCGGCATCCGCGTCGAGGGGACCCGGGCCGTGCTCGACGAGCGGATCCACCTGGTCGGCTACGGTCCTTCGGCCTCGACCATCGGCGCCAACCGCGCGGGCCGGGCGGCGGTGCGTGAGATCCGCCGCCTGCTGCGGCGCGCACCGGCCCTCGCACCCGCGCCCTGATCCGGTGCGGGCCCGGGCCCGTCACCCGGCGCGCGAGCCCGCCCGGGCGCGGTACCTGTTGAACTCCGCCACGTGCTTCCGGTGCTCCGCGTACGTCGCCGAGAAGCGCGTGTCGCCCGGCTTGACGGTGACGAAGAAGAGCCAGTCGCCCGGTGTCGGCGCGACCGCCGCGGCCATCGCCGCCAGACCGGGGCTGTCGATCGGTGTGGGCGGCAGGCCCTGGCGTTCGTAGGTGTTGAAGGGGTGGTCGATCCGGGTGTCGCTCAGCGTGGTGTCGAGGGTGCTGCGGTTCAGCGCGTAGTTGAGGGTGGAGTCCATCTGCAGCGGCATCGACTTCGCCAGCCGGTTGTGCACCACCCGGGCGACCTTGCCCATGTCGGCGGGGCTCTCGGCCTCCGCCTCGATGACGCTGGCCATCGTCGCCGTCTGGTAGGGGGTCATCCCGTGGGCCTTGCCGCCGTCGGCCACCGCCTTGGTGGCGAGCTTCTCGTTGGCCGTGCGCACCATACGGGCGAGGAGCGCGGCCGGGGTCGTCTTCGAGGTCACCGGGTACGTCGCGGGGAAGAGGTACCCCTCCGGGTTGCCCTCGGCCTCCGCGGGCAGCGCCAGAGCGGCGCTGGGCACGGCCGACTTCGCGGTTCCCGGCGGGAGCTTGAGCGCCCGGTCGACCGCCGCGTACACCTGGGACGCGCGCCATCCCTCGGGAATCGTCAGCCGGCTCGGCACCTCCGGCTCCTGCGCGCCCCGCAGGACCGGGATCAGGACCACCGCACCGAGCGTGAGCAGGAGGCCGAGGAAGAGGGCCAGTCGGCCCCGGCGGGTGAGCCGGGATCGGCGCCGGTGCGGCCGGGACTCATGACGCATGCGGGAACACTAACGCGCAGATCATCACTTTTTATGCATCCCGCCCGCATTCCTGTCATATGGTCACACATTCACCGGAGCCAGCTGCGCTTCCTCCGGCGGCTCGGGGGTGAGGGCCGCGTCCCGGTCCCGGCGTACCAGGGCCGCGTACCGGCCGTCCGCCTTCAGGAGCTCCTCATGGGTGCCTCGCTCGGCGATGCGGCCGCCGTCGAGGACCACGATCTGGTCGGCGTCGCGCACGGTCGAGAGGCGGTGGGCAATGGTGATGGTGGTGCGCCCCGCGGACAGGCGGTCGATGGCCTGCTGGACCGCGTGCTCCGTGCGGGTGTCGAGGGCGCTGGTCGCCTCGTCGAGGATGAGCACGGGCGGGTCCCTGAGGATGGTGCGGGCGATGGCGAGGCGCTGCTTCTCACCACCGGAGAACCGGTAGCCGCGCTCGCCGACGAGGGTGTCGTAGCCGTCGGGCAGGGACGCGATGTGGTCGTGGATCTGGGCGGCGCGGGCCGCCTCGGTGATCTCCTCGTCGGTGGCGTCGGGCTTGGCGAAGCGCAGGTTGTCCGCGACCGAGGCGTGGAAGAGATAGGTCTCCTGGGAGACGACCCCGACCGAGCGGGCGAGCGAGTCGAAGTCGAGGTCGCGCACGTCCACCCCGTCGATGGCGACCCGCCCGCCGGTGACGTCGTAGAGCCGTGGCACCAGGTAGCTGAGGGTGCTCTTGCCGGAGCCTGTCGGGCCGACGACGGCGAGGGAGCCGCCGGCCGGGACGGTGATGTCGATCCCGGTGAGGGTCGGGGCGTTCTCCGCGTCGTAGGCGAAGTCCACGCCCTCCAGGGTGACCTCTCCCTTGGCCCGGTCCAGCCGGACCGGGTCCGCCCGCTCCGTGATGTCCACCGGCAGGTCGAGATATTCGAAGATGCGGGCGAACAGCGCCAGCGAGGTCTGTATCTGCACCCCGGTCGACAGCAGGCTGACGGCGGGCCGGAAGAGTCCCTGCTGGAGGGTGACGAAGGCGACGAGGGTGCCGACGGAGAGCGAAGGGGCGCCGGTCTGGAGGGCGATGCCGGCGGCCCAGTAGATGAGCGCGGGCATAGCGGCCATGACGATGCCGATGGTGGACATCCGCCAGCGCCCGGCCATGCTGGCGCGCACTTCGAGGTCGACGAGCTTCTCCGATTCCTCGGAGAAGGCGGACGTCAGCGACTCGGAGCGCCCCATGGTGCGGCCGAGCAGGATGCCGCTGACCGAGAGCGACTCGGTGACCGTCGCGGCCATGGCCGCCATCTGCTTCTGCCGCCGCGTCGTGATCCTCTTCCGCTCGTTCCCGACCCGGCGGCTGATCCACACGAAGACGGGCAGCAGGAGCAGTGAGACCAGGGTGAGCCGCCAGTCGAGCGCGAGCATGGCGACCACGGTGGCGATGACGGCCGTCAGGTTCGAGACGAGCGAGGTCGCGGTGGAGGTGACGGTGGCCTGCATCCCGCCGATGTCGTTGGCGATGCGGGACTGGACCTCTCCGGTGCGGGTCCGGGTGAAGAAGGCGAGCGGCATCCGCTGGAGCTGCTCGTAGACGGCGGTGCGCAAGTCGTGCATGACGCGCTGACCCACCGTGGTGGATATCAGCGTCTGCAGGACTCCGAAGACGCTCGTGACGACGGCGGTGGCGATCATGCCGAGCGCGAGCAGGCTCAGCAGTCCGGTGCGGCCCTGCGGGATCGCGACGTCGAGGATCTCCCTGAGCAGGAACGGCGAGGCGACGCCGACCAGCGAGGAGGCACAGACGAGCAGGCCGACGACGGCCAGCCGGCCGCGGTAGGGGCGGAACAGGCCGACGATCCGGCGCAGCTCCCGAGGCTGCTCGGCCGGGGCGGGGCGGGTCGGATCCAGGGGGTCCTTCGACGGGGTCCACTTCGGTTCGTCGTGTGGCATGGGCACCCTCCCGGGGTCAGGAAACAGGGGTCGGAGGTGTTCGCGGAGCCGGCTCCGACAGGATCGGCACCATGGGAGCATAGGTCATTGTTACCTATACTCACAATGAACGGGGTCCTGATATCGTTCCCGCATGAGCTCCGCCTCCGACACCGATCGCCTCCTCGCCGAACAACTGCTGCGCCTGACGCGCAGGCTGCACCGGATCCAGAAGCGCCACATGGTGCCGCTCGGGATCACTCCCGCCCAGAGTCGGCTGCTGCGGCTCGTCTCGCATTACGAGGGCGGGCAGCCGCCCCGGATGGCGGACCTCGCCGCCCGGCTGGAGGTGGTCCCCCGCGCGGTGACCACCCTCGTCGACGGCCTGGAAGCGGCCGAGTGCGTACGGCGGGTGCCCGACCCGGCGAACCGCCGCGTCATCAGGATCGAGCTCACCGACACCGGCCGGGCCACGCTGCGCCGTCTGCGCGACGCGCGGACCGACGCCGCGGAGGAAATCCTGGCTCCGTTGACCGCCGACCAGCGCGAGGTGCTCGGCGGTCTGCTGAACGCTCTGTCGGACGCCCCGGCGGAGGAGCGCACCTGCTGAAGGGGCCCGCCCGCGGGCCACGACGAGGCGAGGGGCCGCAGATGCCGCTGTGGGAACCGGACCTGCGCCGGGGGCTGATGGCGATCAAGCGGCAGATCGAGGCCGATCCCGCGCTGACCGCCCGGATCCGCGCCAAGCACGAGATCAAGAACACCACCGGCTACCGGCTCGACGCCTACCTGGACGGCAACACCCCCGTCGAGATCCTGCGGGGGCTCATGGTCGGCTCGGAGGGCACCCTCGGCTTCATCTCCGAAGTCGTCTCCGACACCCTCCCGCTCGACCGCGAACGGTGCACCGCCTGCTCTTCTTCCCCTCACTGCCCGCCGCGGCCGCGGCCGTGCCCCGCTTCAACCAGGCGGGCGCACTCGCCGTCGAGCTGATGGACGCCCACACCCTGCGGGCCTCGGCCGGCGTCGAGGGGCACCTGCTGCTCGACGATCCGGCACTCCAAGGGCTACGCCGAGGGCAGCCGGGTGATGGCCAACCGGATCGTCGAGGCGGCCTGGGGCTGGACGGCCGGAGGACGGTTGCCGCTGGTCGTCGACGCCTCCTCCTGCACCCTGGGCCTCGCCCGGGAGGTGGTCGCGTACCTCACGCCGGACAACCCCTCGCTGCACGAGGACCTGCGGATCGTCGACTCGGTCGTGTGGGCCGCGGAGGTGACCGCGCGGCCCTTCGACGCCCGTTTGTCGGCGAACCGGATGTGCGAGGTGGGGATGGGCCGGGCGACGGGACGCAGCTACCACTCGGCCCTCGTCGAACCGGAGCGCGCCACCGGCCCGTGAGCGCCGGTGCGCGCCCTCCGTGACCTGCCGTCCGGCCGGTGTCCGCAGACGCAAACCTGTCTCCTCCGGCACCGGGCAGACGGAAAATCAATTGCCCGGCCCCGATCCGGAAGGCGAACCTTGCACGGTTTGGACCACTCGACCAGTCATGGGGCGTCATGCAGATCAGCGATCTTCCGTATCCGGATCCGGGAGTACCAGACGCGCGCTCCGGCCCCCGTTTCCTCCTGTGGCTGGGGCGTGGTCAGCTCGGCGGACAACTCAAGAGCCTGTGCTGGGGAATGCTGCACTTCGGCGGCGTCGCCGGACTGCCGTACGCCGTGGGCCTGGGCGTCGACGCGGTCGTGGACCGCGATGCCGACCGGCTGCTGCTCGTGGGCGGACTGCTGGTTCTGATCGGCGTCGCCATCTCGGTCGGCGATGCCATGCTCCACCGCACCGCCGTCACCAACTGGATCACCGCCGCCGCCCGTGTGCAACAGCTCCTCGCCCGCAAGACCGCAGAGCTGGGCTCCGCCCTGACGCGCCGGGTCGCCGCGGGTGAGGTGGTCGCGGTGTCCACCGGTGACGTGGAGAAGATCGGATGGTTCGTCGAGGCGGTCTCCCGCTTCCTCGCCGCCGTCTTCGCCGTCGTACTGGTGTGCGTGGGCCTGATGTTCTACGCACCCGAGCTGGGCGTCGTCGTGTCCGTCGGCGTACCGCTGATCGCCCTGGCCGCGCTGCCGCTGCTGCCGCGGGCCACCCGGCGCGCCGACATCCAGCGGGAGAAGGCGGGCAGGGCGACCGAGCTGGCCTCGGACACCGTCGCGGGGCTGCGCGTGCTGCGCGGCATCGGAGGCGAGGAGCTGTTCCTCGGCCGGTACCGCGAGGCCTCGCAGGAGGTCCGCAAGGCCGCCGTGCGCAGTGCCCGGATGTGGGCGCTGATCGCCGCGATCCAGGTGGTGCTCCCCGGCCTGCTGCTGATCACCGTCGTCTGGTACGGCGCCTCGCTGGCCCTGGACGGGCGCATCGCGGTGGGTGAACTCGTCGCGGCGTTCAGCGCAGTGGCGACGCTCCTCTACCCGCTGCGCCACTTCGAGGAGATCGCCATGGCGTACTCCTTCTCGCGCCCCTCGGCCCAGCGGGCCGCCCGGGTGCTGTCCCTGGCCCGGACGGACTCGGTGGAGCGTCCCGTGCGGGACGGTGCGGTGCTGGAACCGGCCGCGGGCGGGGACCTGTACGACCCGCGGACCGGGCTGCTGGCACCCGCGGGCCGGTTCACCGCCGTCGTCTGCGGGGATCCGGACCTGGCGGGGCGGCTGGCGGAGCGCCTCGGCGGCCATGCCGTGGCCGCGGGGGACGCGCAGGAGCGGGACCAGGACGGCGACGGCGGCGAGGCGGACGGAAGCGGCGACCGGCCGGCGCAGGACGAACCTTCGGTGCTCCTGGGTGGAGTGGCCCTGGACGACCTCGAACTGGACACCGCCCGCAGGCTGGTCCTGGTCCAGGACAAGGACCCGGTGCTGCTGTCGGGAACACTGCGCGAGCTGTTCGACGTACCGGCCTCCGGGGCGGTCGCCTCCGGCGCCGCTCTCGCCGCCGCCCAGTGCGCGGACGTACTGGACGCGCTGCTGCAGTCGGCGCCGGACGGCGTCGAGGACCCGATGGACGCCCGGATCACCGAACGCGGCCGGTCGCTGTCCGGCGGCCAGCGCCAGCGTCTGGCGCTGGCCCGGTCCTTGGTCACCGACCCGGAGGTGCTCGTGCTCGACGAGCCGACCTCCGCGGTCGACTCGCACACGGAGGCGCGGATCGCGGACGGGATCACGGCCCTGCGCTCCGGACGGACCACGGTCGTCCTGGCGTCCTCGCCGCTCCTGCTGGACCGTGCGGACCGGGTCGTGCTCATCGACGGCGGCACCGTGGCGGCCGTCGGGACCCACCAGGAGCTGCTGCACCGCGAGCCGCTCTACCGGGCGGTCGTCACCCGCGAGACGGACGAGGAGCAGCGCCTCGCCGGACTCGGCATGACAGAGCTGGAAGAAGCACTCACAGAGATCGAGGAATCCGCATGATCGGCGTGGCGCCACCGGAACACGATCCGGCGGCCCCCGAGACGGCCGCGACCCTGCCCGTGGGGACGCCGGCAACCGTACGGGGCTATGTGCGCGGCCTGTTCCGGCGCCACCGGCGGGCGTTCCTGCTGCTGGTGGGCGTCAACGCCGTCGCGGTGATCGCCTCCATGGTCGGCCCGTACCTGCTGGGCCGGGTCGTCGACGACCTGGCGGCGGGGGCCCGCGAGCTGCAACTGGGACGGATGGCCCTGCTGTTCGCGGCGGCGCTGGCCGTGCAAGCGTGCTTCGTGCGGCTGGTCAGGCTGCGCGGGGCGATGCTGGGCGAGGAGATGCTCGCCGATCTGCGCGAGGACTTCCTGGTGCGGTCGGTGGGTCTGCCGCCGGGCGTGCTCGAACGCGCCGGTACCGGGGACCTGCTGTCGCGGATCACCACCGACATCGACCGGCTGGCCAACGCGATGCGCGAGGCCGTACCGCAGCTGGCGATCGGCGTGGTGTGGGCGGGCCTGCTGTTCGGCGCCCTGGCGGCGACCGCGCCGCCACTGGCGCTGGCCACGCTCGTCGCACTGCCGGTCCTGGTGCTCGGCTGCCGCTGGTACTTCCGGCGGGCTCCCTCGGCGTACCGCTCGGAAGCCGCCGGCTACGCCGCGGTCGCCGCCGTGCTCACCGAGACGGTGGACGCGGGCCGCACGGTCGAGGCGCACCGGCTGGGTCCGGAGCGGATCGCGAAGTCCGAGCGTCGGATCAAGGAGTGGACGGCGTGGGAGCGATACACGCTGTTCCTGCGGACCGTCCTCTTCCCCGTCGTCAACGTCACCTTCGTGACGATCCTCGGCTCGGTGCTGCTGATCGGCGGTTACTGCGTGATCCAGGGCTGGATGTCGGTGGGTCAGCTGACCACCGGCGCGCTGCTGGCGCAGATGCTGATCGATCCGATCGGCCTGATCCTTCGCTGGTACGACGAGCTCCAGATCGCCCAGGTGTCGCTGGGCCGCCTGGTGGGTGTGCGGGAGATCGAACCGGACGCCGGGGACGCGAAGGCGGCCCCCGACGGCCGGGACGTCCGGGCACGGGAGGTCCGCTTCGGCTACCGGGACGGCGTGGACGTCCTGCACGGGGTGGCGTTGTCGGTGCCCCCCGGCACCCGGATGGCGCTCGTCGGCCCTTCGGGCGCGGGCAAGTCCACCCTGGGACGGCTGCTCGCGGGCATCTACGGACCCCGGACCGGCGAGGTCACCCTCGGCGGGGCCCGGCTGTCGCGGATGCCGGCGGAGCGGGTGCGCGAGCACGTGGCCCTGGTCAACCAGGAGCACCACGTTTTCGTGGGATCGCTGCGCGACAACCTCCGGCTCGCGCGGACGGAGGCCACGGACGTCGAGCTGTGGGCGGCGCTGAGGGCAGTGGACGCGGACGGCTGGGCCCGGGCCCTGGCGGACGGCCTGGACACCGAGGTCGGCTCCGGCGGCACGGCACTCACCCCGGCGCAGGCGCAGCAGGTGGCGCTGGCCCGGCTGGTGCTCGCGGATCCGCACACGCTGGTGTTGGACGAGGCCACCTCGCTGCTCGACCCTCGGGCGGCGCGTCACATGGAACGCTCGCTGGCCCGGGTACTGGACGGCCGCACGGTCATCGCCATCGCCCACCGGCTCCACACCGCCCACGACGCGGATGTGATCGCGGTGGTCGAGGGCGGCCGGATCAGCGAACTCGGCTCGCACGACGAGCTGGTCGCGGCGGACGGGGCGTACGCGGCACTCTGGAGGTCCTGGCACGGCTGAGCCCGGGGCACCAGCCGGCCCGGAACGGCCCGACGGCCCCGGTCACCGGGGATGAGCATCGCTCCGCCCCCTGGTGCCCGGGGCCGCCGTGGGCCAGCACGCCCGCCGACCCCGCGACGTCCGGGACAAGGGTCGTCCGGCAGTCCGCAGCCCGCCGGGGACGGGCGGGAGAGCCCTCAGATGAAGCCGAGGGCCGAGGCGCCTCCGAAGCCGCCCAGCAGGATGAACACGGGCATGAGGACCTTCAGCTCCACCCAGCTGCCGGCGCGAAAACGCATCGCCTTCGGCGGGCCGATCGGGTACCAGCGCTTCCCGGCGATCGGCAGGGGCCACAGGACCGGACAGCCGGAGACCGTCAGAGCGTCGCCGATGTCGTGGACCAGGGCGCCGAGCACGATGGGCAGGCCGAGCCAGAGGTACTCCTGTCCCGGCTCGGTGAACAGCCAGTTCGCACCGTTTCCGGGCTGGTCGAGCACCCCGGCCATGATCCACGCGCTGGTCGCGCCGAGTAGCCACACCAGGACGTCGCTGGACATCCGGGCGGCCCGCCACAGGAGGCCCTCGACCGCGAGCACCAGGTGCACGAAGAGCAGCGCCAGCACGCCCCAGCGATCGGCGGTGACGGCGAGCGCGGAGGCTCCGCCGCCGATCAGCACCGCCCACAGCCAGGTGTGCGTCAGGGTGCGGTGGCCACCGGAACGGCGGGCGTCCTTCGTGGAGCGCGTGGCCTTGTAGACGGCGTAGGAGATCTTGTCGACCACCTCGCACAGGCCCTTGGACAACGGGCCGAAGGCACGGGAGATCGTGGCCGACTTGTGGTCGAGATCCGGGGCGAGGGCGGCGCCGGCGCAGATCAGCGCGCCGACGACGAGGACCGGCCAGGGCATGGGGTGGCCGGCGGCCGCAGTGGCCGCGCCCACCCCCAGCCAGGCCGCCGCCCCGGAGAGTGAGTGCGCCGGACCCATCATGGTTGTTCCCCGCCCCGCTGGTGTGTGTCGGGCCCTGTTGACCGGTTCGTTCGGGCCGCATCGACGGCACAGCGTACCGTCGATGATCTTCCTTCTGTCCTCCGGTTCCCTGATCCGGCGGGAAGGCAGGCAAGATGGGGGCGTGACCCTCATTGATCAGCTCCCGCCGACCGCCGACCCCGACGCCCTGTTCGAGGCCTTCTCCTCGTGGGCGGAGGAGCAGGGCATCACCCTGTACCCGGCTCAGGAGGAGGCGCTGATCGAGGTCGTCTCCGGGGCGAACGTGATCCTGTCCACCCCGACCGGATCCGGCAAGAGCCTGGTCGCGGCCGGTGCGCACTTCACCGCACTGGCCCAGGACAAGGTGACCTTCTACACCGCCCCGATCAAGGCGTTGGTGTCGGAGAAGTTCTTCGACCTGTGCAAGCTCTTCGGCACCGAGAACGTCGGCATGCTGACCGGCGACGCCTCGGTCAACGCAGACGCCCCGGTGATCTGCTGCACCGCAGAGGTGCTGGCCTCGATCGCCCTGCGTGACGGCAAGCACGCCGACATCGGCCAGGTCGTGATGGACGAGTTCCACTTCTATGCCGAGCCCGATCGCGGCTGGGCCTGGCAGATCCCGCTGCTGGAGCTGCCGCAGGCGCAGTTCGTCCTGATGTCGGCGACCCTCGGCGACGTCAAGCGCTTCGAGGACGACCTGACCCGGCGCACGGGCCGGCCCACCTCGGTGGTCCGCTCCGCGACCCGTCCGGTGCCGCTGTCGTACGACTACGTCACCACCCCGATCACCGACACGATCACCGAGCTGCTGGAGACCCGGCAGGCACCCGTCTACATCGTGCACTTCACTCAGGCCCAGGCGGTCGAGCGGGCGCAGTCGCTCATGAGCATCAACATGTGCACCCGCGAGGAGAAGGACAAGATCCAGGAGCTGATCGGGAACTTCCGCTTCACCACGAAGTTCGGCCAGAACCTCTCGCGCTACGTGCGGCACGGCATCGGCGTGCACCACGCCGGCATGCTGCCCAAGTACCGGCGCCTGGTGGAGAAGCTCGCGCAGGCCGGCCTGCTGAAGGTCATCTGCGGTACGGACACGCTCGGCGTCGGCGTGAACGTCCCGATCCGCACCGTGCTGTTCACCGCGCTCACCAAGTACGACGGCAACCGGGTCCGCACGCTGCGCGCCCGCGAGTTCCACCAGATCGCCGGACGGGCCGGACGGGCCGGCTTCGACACGGCGGGCTACGTGGTCGCCCAGGCGCCCGAACACGTCATCGAGAACGAGAAGGCGCTCGCGAAGGCGGGCGACGACCCGAAGAAGCGCCGCAAGGTGGTCCGCAAGAAGGCGCCCGAGGGGTTCGTCGCCTGGTCGGACACCACCTTCGAAAAGCTCATCGCCGCCGATCCGGAGCCTCTGACCTCGCGCTTCAAGGTCACCAACATCATGCTCCTGTCGGTGATCGCCCGGCCCGGAGACGCCTTCCAGGCGATGCGCCACCTCCTCGAGGACAACCACGAGCCGCGCAAGGCACAGCTGCGGCACATCCGCCGGGCCATCGCGATCTACCGCTCGCTGCTGGACGGCGGCGTGGTGGAGAAGCTCGACACCCCGGACGCGGAGGGCCGCACCATTCGGCTCACCGTCGACCTCCAGCAGGACTTCGCCCTCAACCAGCCGCTGTCCACCTTCGCGCTGGCCTCCTTCGACCTGCTGGACCCGGAGTCCCCCTCCTACGCGCTGGACATGGTGTCCGTCGTGGAGTCCACGCTGGACGACCCACGCCAGATCCTGGCCGCCCAGCAGAACAAGGAGCGCGGCATCGCGGTCGGCCAGATGAAGGCCGACGGGATCGAGTACGAGGAGCGGATGGAGCGGCTCCAGGACGTCACCTATCCCAAGCCGCTGGAAGAACTCCTCTCCCACGCCTACGACGTGTACTCCAAGAGCCACCCGTGGGTGCGCGACCACCCCGTCTCCCCGAAGTCGATCATCCGCGACATGTACGAACGTGCGATGACCTTCACCGAGTTCACCTCCTTCTACGAACTGGCCCGCACCGAGGGCATCGTGCTGCGCTACCTGGCCAGCGCGTTCAAGGCGCTGGACCACACCATCCCCGACGACCTCAAGTCCGAGGACCTCGAGGACCTGATCGCTTGGCTGGGCGAGCTGGTCCGCCAGGTCGATTCGAGCCTGCTCGACGAGTGGGAGCAGCTGGCGAACCCCGAGGTGGAGACGGCGGAACAGGCTCAGGAGAAGGCCGATCAGGTCAAGCCCGTCACCGCGAATGCGCGCGCCTTCCGCGTCCTGGTCCGCAACGCCATGTTCCGCCGCGTCGAGCTGGCCGCCCTCGACCACGTCGACACGCTGGGCGAGCTGGACGCCGGGTCGGGCTGGGACGCCGACGCCTGGGGCGAGGCCATGGACGCGTACTGGGACGAGTACGACGACCTCGGTACCGGCCCCGACGCCCGCGGCCCCAAGCTGCTGCAGATCGAGGAGGACCCCGCGCACGGCCTGTGGCGCGTCCGCCAGACCTTCGCCGACCCCAACGGCGACCATGGCTGGGGCATCAGCGCCGAGGTCGACCTGGCCGCGTCCGACGAGGAGGGCCGGGCGGTCGTCCGGGTGACCTCGGTCGGCGAGCTCGGCGCCCTGTGAAGCGTCCCGGCACGCCGCCGGACCGCCCGGACCCGACAGTGGAGATCCTCTGATGACGAACCCCGCCGAGAGACTGGTCGATCTGCTCGATCTGGAGCAGATCGAGGTCAACATCTTCCGCGGCGCCAGCCCGCAGGAGTCCCTCCAGCGGGTCTTCGGCGGCCAGGTCGCGGGCCAGGCCCTGGTGGCCGCGGGCCGCACCGTGGAGAGCGACCGCCCGGTCCACTCACTGCACGCGTACTTCCTGCGCCCCGGCATTCCCGGGGTGCCGATCGTGTACCAGGTGGAGCGGGTGCGTGACGGGCGGTCCTTCACCACCCGGCGGGTCACCGCGGTCCAGCAGGGCAAGACGATCTTCAATCTCACCGCCTCCTTCCATCACCCGGAGGAGGGCGGCATCGAGCACCAGCTGCCTCCCCACCACTGTCCCCATCCCGACACGCTCCCCAAGGTCGCGGACGAGATCCGCGAGCACCTCGGGGCGCTGCCGGAGGCGCTGGAGCGGATGGCCCGCCGCCAGCCCTTCGACATCCGCTATGTGAGCCGGCTCCGCTGGACTCCGGAGGAGCTCAAGGGTGCCGATCCGCGCAGCGCGGTATGGATGCGCGCCGTGGGCCCGCTGGGCGACGACCCGCTCGTGCACACCTGTGCCCTCACCTACGCCAGTGACATGACCCTCCTCGACGCCGTGCGCATCCCCGTGGAACCCCTCTGGGGCATGCGCGGCTTCGACATGGCCTCGCTCGATCACGCCATGTGGTTCCACCGGCCCTTCCGGGCGGACGAGTGGTTCCTCTACGACCAGGAATCGCCCATCGCACACGGCGGCCGGGGCCTGGCCCGGGGCCGCATCTACGACCTGGAGGGCAGGCTGCTGGTCTCCGTGGTCCAAGAGGGCCTCTTCCGCCCCCATCCCGCCCGGGCGTGACCTCCGGGCCGGCCATCCCTTCCCGTACCGAAGAACTGAGCAGACCCATGCCCACTCCCGCCATGCCGTGCCCCTGCGGGCTGCCCGCCGCCTACGCGGAGTGCTGCGGCCGCTTCCACTCCGGTCAACGGCAGGCGCCCACCGCCGAGCTGCTGATGCGTTCCCGCTTCAGCGCCTTCGCCGTCGGTGACACCGCATACCTGCTCCGCTCCTGGCACCCCTCCACGCGCCCGGCCGTGCTCGACCTCGATCCCGGGCAGCGCTGGGAGCGGCTGGAGATCCTCACCACCGAGCGCGGCGGGATGTTCGAGACGGAGGGCTCGGTGGAGTTCCGCGCGCACTACCGCGAGGGCCGCCACACCGGCTCGCTGCACGAGCACAGCAGCTTCGCCCGCGAGGCGGGGGCCTGGGTCTACGTCGGCCCCCTGTCCCCCGTCGATTTCGACTGACGCCGGGCCGCCGCCAGGGCGACCTCCAGCCTGGTTCGGTACCGGAGAACCTCGTCCGGCGGCCCGGCGCGCAGCAGCCCCTCCGCCACCGCCGCGGCGGCGGGAACCTGTGGGTGACCGTACGGCGGAGGCGGGGCCAGTGCGGCCAGGATAATCCGTTCCGCTGGATCGGGCACGGCTCCGCGCAGGTCGTCCTCGGGAAGTACGCGGGCCAGGACCGCCGCGCGGGCCCATGGATCGGTGGTCCGTCTCAGCAGGAGCCCCACGTGCCGCCCGCGCCAGGTGCGTGGGCGCAGGTCCCCCTTGGCCGCCAGCAGTTCCCGGTCCTCGGCGGATGCCGTCCCGCGCAGCATCCCCGGCCGGTCGTCGGCGAACTCCCTAAGTTCCGAGGCGAGATAGAGCCACACGACCGCGCGGTAGCGGTTGATCCGGTAGCCGACGGGCGTGAGGTGCCCGCAGCGCGCGAGCCGGGTGAACCGGCTCGGGCCGACCCCGAGCACCTCGGCCGCCGCTTGGGCCCCGGCCACCGCCTCGACCCGCCGGCGCAGGGTGTCCGACGGGCCCGCGGCCACGGCCCGTACCCGCGCCAGCTCCGCCCGCGTGAAACGCGCGGCACCGCCGGCCGCCGGCGGCCCGGCCCGTACGATCCCCAGCTGGACGGCCCTGGCCAGCTCACCCCGGGTCAGGCCCAGTTCCCCGGCGGCCCGCGCACTGCCCATCAGCGCCTCCGCGGCGTCGTCGGCCCGGCCCGTGGGCCTGTCTCCCTGGTGCGCGGCCCCATCCTGCGGCGGCGCAGTCACCATCTGTGTCATCACGGTCCTCCCCCACGAACAATGACTACTCTACGTGAGGACCATAACTCACTGTGACGGGATCTCGCGAGGCCTGTGGACAACCTCCGCGGGGCGCCGGCTCAGCCTCCGGTGATGCGCCGCTCCGCCACTCCCAGATGCTCACCCACCCGGTTGACCAGCAGCGTCATCTCGTACGCGACCTGGCCGATGTCCGCCTCGGCCGCACTCAGCACACACAGGGAACTGCCCGCGCCCGCCGCCATGACGAAGAGCGCCCCGTCGTCGTACTCGACCATCGTCTGACGGACCTCGCCGGCCCTGAAGTGCCGTCCCGACCCCTTCGCCAGGCTCTGCAGCCCGGCCGCGACGGCCGCCAGGTGTTCCGCGTCCTCCCTCGGCAGCCCCGCGCTCGCCGCCGTCACCAGGCCGTCATTGGACAGCACCACCGCGTGCCGCACCTGCGGGACCCTGCGTGTCAGGTCGTCCAACAGCCAGTCCAGTTGCTTGTCCAGTGCCATTCCCGGCCCCTCCCCGTTGACGTGGCCCGCTCGGCCGTGCCCCACCCCGCGTACTCGTGCGGCAAGCCTTCCCCACCAGTGCCTTTCCGGCAAGGAGGATGTGCCCATGGCGAAGAAGATGACTCAAGAGGAATGGCGGGCATTTGTTTCCGATTCCGCCCGCACCGGAAAGCTCTGCACCGTCCGCGAGGACGGAAGTCCGCACGTCGCCCCCGTCTGGTTCGTACTCGACGGCGATTCCTTCGTCTTCAACACCGGGAAGGACACCGTCAAGGGACGCAATCTGGCCAGGGACGGCCGCGTCGCGCTCTGCGTGGACGACGAGCGTCCGCCCTTCGCCTACGTCATCCTCCAGGGCCGCGCCGAGATCAGCGACTACGCCGACGCCGCCGACGAGGTGCTCACCTGGGCGACCCGCATCGCCGCCCGCTACATGGGCGAGGCGGACGCCGAGGCGATCGGCCGCCGCAACGGCGTCCCCGGCTCGCTCCTGGTCCGTGTCCCGATCGACCAGGTGATCGCCGAAGCCCGGGTGGCCGACTGACCCACCCCGGTGGCAGGACCTGCTCACACGGAACCGGCCTGCGGCCCCACCGAGTCCAGCAGCCGGGCGGTGTGCACCCGCCCGGCATACTCGACCAGCCGGATCAGCACTTCCTTGCCCGAGTCCCTGTCCCGTGCGTCGCACAGCACCACCGGCGTCCCCTGTTCCAGGTCCAGTGCGCGCGACACGTCGTGCGCCCCGTACCGCCGCGCCTCCGCGAAGCAGTTGACGGCGACCACGAACGGGATGCGCCGGTGCTCGAAGTAGTCGACCGCCGGGAAGCAGTCCTCCAGGCGCCGCGTGTCGGCGAGCACCACCGCGCCGAGCGCCCCCGTGGACAGCTCGTCCCACAGGAACCAGAACCGGTCCTGCCCCGGAGTGCCGAACAGGTAGAGGGACAGACCGGACCGGATGGTGATCCGCCCGAAGTCCATCGCCACGGTCGTGCTCGTCTTCTGCTCGACGCCGCCCGTGTCGTCGACCATTTCTCCGGCCTCGCTGAGCTGTTCCTCGGTGCGCAGTGGCCGGATCTCGCTCACCGCTCCGACGAGCGTGGTCTTGCCCACCCCGAATCCCCCCGCCACGAGGATCTTCAGCGCGAGCGCGGCCAGTTCGGCGTCCTCCTCCACGGTCCCCGGCTCCGCGTCCGGACCGTCGCCGGCAGGTCCGCCGGATCCGGCGGTCAGATTGTCGTGGTGTCCCATCAAAGCGCTCTCAATCCCTCGATGACTTCACGCAGAATCCGCTCGTCCGGCAGCTGGGCGGGCGGCACCGGGCGGCTGACCTTGACGTGCCCGCCCTCCAGCAGGTCCCCGAGGAGCACCCGAACGACTCCCACGGGCAGGTCGGCGTCGGCGGCGAGTTCCGCCACCGACTGGGTCTCGGACCGGCACAGCCCCAGCAGTGCCCGGTGTTCGGGGCCGAGCAGGGACTCGGCCGCCTCGTCCGCGCCACCCTGCGGCTCCACCGCGACCAGGGCGATCAGGTCGAAGCGGACCCCGTGCGGTCCCGGCTTGGTACGCCCCCCGGTCATGGCGTACGGGCGGACGAGCGGGCCCGCTTCGTCGTCGTACCACTGGCCGTTCATGTGCCGGACCGCGCCCTCAGCCGGCGGCCGGCGGCCGCGCCGCGAACCGGGGCGGAGTGCAGAGGTGTTCGCCGACCCGCTTCACCAGCCGGGCCATCTCGTAGGCGATCAGGCCGATGTCGGCGCCGGCGGCGCTGAGCACGGCGAGGCAGGATCCGTCCCCGGCCGCCGCGACGAAGAGGAAACCCTCGTCCATCTCGACCAACGTCTGGCGCACACCCCCGGCCTGGAAGTGCCGTCCCGCGCCCTTGGCCAGGCTGTGGAAGCCGGAGGCCACCGCCGCGAGGTGTTCGGCGTCCTCCCGGCCGAGCGCACTGGAGGCACCCACCGCCAGGCCGTCGTTGGAGAGCACCACGGCGTGCCGGGCCTCGATGACCCGGTGCACCAGGTCGTCCAGGAGCCAGTCGAGCTCGCCCGACCTGCGGATGCCGTCGTGGCCGACCCTCTGGTGTTCGATCATCACGCTTCTCCTTCGCTGCCTGCGTGGGGGGAGTTCTCCTCGGAGCCGCGCAGCCATCCCGCCCGGTAGGCCGCCATCCGGTCCCGGACCTCCTGTGGGCTGCGCCCCGGCGCGTCCCCGGCCGGCCGTCCGGCGGCCTGCTCCTCGGGCGCGGGCGCCTCGCGGAGCTGGGGGACGAGGCTGGCCTGGCGTACCCGGCGCGGAAGTTCCGCCACGGAGGCGGAAGGGGATGCGGCGGCCTCCGTACGGAAGCCCGTGCCGACGGCGGCGCGCGGCCGCAGCGGCGCCACCGGCGCCGGGCGCGGTTCGTCCGCCGCTGCCGCGGGTGCCACGTCCCGTGCCGGAATGCCGCGCACGCCGTCCCGTACGCCGCTTCGCGCACGGTCCCGTACGACGGTGACCGCGGCGGGCTGCTGCACGGGCGCGCCCGGTTCCGCGGCCGGTGTGGGCGACGGGAGCGCGGCGCGGTCCCGGGCGCCCGGGGAATCCTCCCGGTGGCCGGGCTGCGGGCCCGCCGCGTCGGCGTCGTCGGTGCCGACCGCGGTCGCGGTGGAGGTCGCGGAGGCGGAGGTGGCGCTCTGGAGCACGGAGGTGGGCAGGAGCACCACGGCGGTGGTGCCGCCGTAGGGCGACGTGCGCAGGTGCACCTTGACGTCGTGGCGGGCCGAGAGCCGGCTGACCACGAAGAGGCCGAGCCGGTCGCTGTCGAAGAGGTCGAGGCCCTCGGACTGCTCGATGCGCCGGTTGGCGTCGGCCAGGGATGCGCGCCCCATGCCCAGTCCGCGGTCCTCGATCTCCAGGACGTAACCGGTGCCGACCGGTTCGCCGGTGACCCGGACCTTGGTGTGCGGAGGAGAGAACTGGGCCGCGTTCTCAATGAGTTCGGCGAGGAGGTGGGTGAGGTCGGCGACGGCCGCGCCGACCACCGCGGCCTCGGCGAGCCCGTGCACCTCGACGCGCGGGTAGTCCTCGATCTCCGAGACGGCGGCCCTGACGACGCTGGTGAGGGGGACCGGCATCCGCCAGGCCCGGCCCGGGGACGCGCCCGAAAGGATGATCAGGCTCTCCGCGTGGCGGCGCATCCTGGTGGTCAGGTGGTCGAGGCGGAAGAGGTCGCCGAGCTCGCTCGGGTCGTCGGCGCGCCGTTCCATCGAATCCAGCAGGATGAGCTGTTTGTGCACGAGGACCTGGCTGCGGCGGGCGAGGTTGACGAAGACCCCGGAGACCCCTCCGGCGAGCTCCGCCCGCTCGACGGCGGCGTTGAGCGCAGCCCGGTGTACGGTACCCAGTGCCTCGCCGACCTGGGTGATCTCGTCGTCGGCGGGCGGGCCGGCCGGGGCCTCGGCGGGCACGTCGACGTGCTCGCCGGCGCGCAGCCGATCCATCGCCTCGGGGAGTTTGCGGTGGGCGATCTCCAGGGCGGCGTTGCGCAGGGAGACCAGTTCGACGACGAGGACCCGGCCGATCCGGACGGAGATGGCGAGCGAGGCCGCGACAGCCAGCAGACCGAGCAGCACGGCGGCGCCCGCGGGGCTGAAGGCCCCCTCCGTGACGGGGTCGGCCCGGTCCGCGGCCGCGGTGTGGGCGGCCTCCTCGATCTCCCGCATCGAGGTGCTGACGCCGCTGTGGGCGGTCTCCCATCCGGCGGGCGCACCCCGGCCGTCCCGGGAGGTTCCGGCGGCGAGCGCCCGGTCCTCGGCGCCGGTCAGTTCGGCGTAGGCGGCGCTCTTGGCGACGGACCGCCAGGCGTCCTGCTGGGCGGCCGGCAGGTCGCGGGTCGCGGCCTCAGTGAGCGCGCGGCGGGACTCGATGGCGCCGGTCAGCTGCCGAAGCGTTTCGGCGCTACGCTGCCCCGGCAGGGCGAGTAGGGCGTCCTCTCGGGACAGGAGTTCCGCGGCCCGGGCGAATTCGAGCAGGACCCGCGCGTCGGGACCCAGCTCGGCGCTCTCGCCCCCGGAGAGGGAGCCGCCCACGGCGAAGGCGGCGTCGACCACCCGGGTGTAGATGGCGAAGGCGGCCTCGGGGGTGGCGCGACGGTCGGTGATGTCCTTACGGGCCGATTCCAGCGCCTCGGCCGCGACCACGAACGCGCCCAGACGGACCACCGTGTCGGGGCGGTAGCCACCGGAATCGGCGACGGTGTGGCGGTCTCCGAGCCGTAGGGCGCGGACGGCGCCGTCGGTGCGGCGGGCCTGCTGGTCCAGTGTGCCCGCGTCGGCCGCGGGATCGGCCAGGAGGCGGACGGCTGCTCGCCGTTCGGCCTGCAACTCGGTGACGGCGGCGGTGACGGGGGCGCGTATCTCGGAGTCGACCCGCTGGACTCGCCCCAGCCGGGCCATGTCCTGGGCGGTGTTGACGGTGGCGAAGGCCCAGAGCGCGAGGAGCGAGACGACCGGCACCATCAACAGGGAGAGGATCTTCGCGCGGACGGTGGCGGGGCGCAGTCGCGGCCGGGGGCCGCGCTCCCGGGGGACGCCGGAGCCGGGCGGGCGGGCGGCGTCCGACGGGCGCGGTCGCTGCTGCACCGGTTCCTGCGCTGGTTCCTGCGGCGGTTCCTGCGCTGGTTCCGCTGCCGGTGGCCCGGCGTGGGCCCGACGGCCCCGTGCCGGGGGCGCTGGCAGCCGCGGCGCCGCTGCGTCCGGTCTTCTGCGGGGTGTTCGCATGGGCTCCTCGTTCCGGGCGGTGCCCAGGGGTGCGGTCGGTCGGTGGGGGGAACCGCCGGTCCGTGGGATCACCGGCGGGACAGGCGGCGGGACGGGCGCGGCGCGCGGTCCCACGGAGGCGGGGGTCAGTGCGCGGCCACGGGCCGCTCCCCCGGGTGCCGGGCCGAGTCGGCGGCGGCCCGCTCGCCGACTCTGGGCGAGAGCGCGACGAAGGCGGCGGTGATGAAGAGGTAGGAGCCCAGTCCGACGGCGAGCGGGAAGACGAACTGCATCGCGTCGGCTCCGGGCAGGGCCTCGTCGGAGGGGCTGACGCTGACCGAGACGGCCGCCATCCCGGTGTAGTGCATGCTGCTGACCGCAGCGCCCATGAGGAGCGAGGCGGCGGCCACGGCCACCGGCGAGCTGATCTTGAGGGCGGCCCAGAGGGCGGCGGTGGCCGCGACCACGGCGATGACGACGGACAGGCAGACCAGGAGCGGGTCGTAGGAGATCTCGCCGTGCAGGCGCAGGGCCGCCATGCCCAGGTAGTGCATGCTGGCGACACCGAGCCCGGTGGTGAGGCCGCCCAGTACGAGGGAGCGGCCGCGCGCCGTGCCGTAGCAGACGGCGAACACGCCGGCGCCGACGACCAGCAGGGCGACGAGCAGGCTCAGGACGGTGAGCGGCACGTTGTAGTGGATCTCCGTGCCGGTGACCTCGAAACCGAGCATCGCGACGAAATGCATGGTCCAGATGCCGGTGGCGATGGCGGAGGCGGCGGTGAGGAGCCAATTGCGGCGGACGGTCCCGGTCGCGGCGAGCGCGCGGACGGTGCAGCGCAGCCCGAGGGCGGCGCCGATCGATGCCATCACGTACGACAGCACGGGTGTCAGCCAGCCGAAGGCGGCATGGTCCAGATGTCCCAGGTGTCCCATGGCCAACGGACGCTAGTCCGGGTGAGGGCGCGAACAGGGGGCGCATTTCGAAAGCAGCTGGAAGTGCTGGAATATGACAGAGCTACGTTCACGTTCGATCACCCCGCGTGCACCTTGCGTACGGGCCGCCGACACCTGGCGGTGCAGCGGTGGGGGATCATGTGCCCATGAGCGAGGACCACACGCACGTGCAGGAGTTCTTCGGGGCCCGGGCCGCCGGCTGGGACCGCAAGTTCCCGGAGGACGGACCCGCCTTCGCCGCCGCCGTGACCGAGTGCGGGCTGCGGCCCGGGGACCGCGTGCTGGACGCGGGCTGCGGCACCGGCCGGGCCCTGGGCGCGCTCCGGGCCGCCGTCGGCCCCGCCGGGACCGTGCTCGGCGTGGACCTGACCCCGCAGATGCTGGCGGCGGCGGTGCGGGCCGGACGCGCGGACGCGGGCGCGCTGCTGCTCGCCGACGTGGCCCGGCTGCCGCTGCGCGACGGATCGCTCGACGCGGTGTTCGCCGCGGGCCTCGTCGCGCACCTTCCCGACCCCGAGGCGAATCTGCGCGAACTGTCTCGGGTGGTGCGCCCCGGTGGCCGGCTCGCGCTCTTCCACCCGATCGGGCGGGCGGCCCTCGCCGCGCGCCAGGGCCGCCGGCTGACCCCGCAGGACCCGCGGGCCGAGCACAACCTCCGCCCTCTCCTGTCGGCCGCGGGCTGGGACCTGGGCTCGTACGCAGACGAGGACCACCGCTTCCTGGCGCTGGCCGTGCGGCGGGCGTGATGCCGGCCCCGCCACGCACCCGTCCGCCCGTCCGCCTGCCTGCCCGTCCGCCCGTCCGCCCGTCCGCCCGTCCGCCCGTCCGCCCGTCCGCCGCGACACGATGCCCCTACGGCGGCGGCGCACCCGGCCACCGCCGGGGGTGCCCGGGGTCAGGCCGGGGGCTGGGCATCAGCTCCGGTGGGTCGGCGCGGATGCGGCACAGGGCAGCCGCCCGACCCGGGCACCGGGAACGTGCCGAGCTCACCCACGTCGTAGCCGCCCCGGTAGCCCTTGATCTCCGGGTTCTGGCGGGCGTAGTGCGGGGCCCTGCGCGGCGGCAGCAGCCGGACCGCGCGGCCCCGCAGCCGCAGCGCCCCCCGCACCAGCTTCCGCACACCCGCGTGTGGGGTCTCGTACCGGAAAGCGTCGATCAGCGAGTCGTCGAGGAGGGCGATCCCCCCGCGGCGCATGGCGGGTGCGAGCGGCGCCGGATACCAGGACGCCATCAGGTCGAGGGTGGCGTCGGCGACCCTGCGGCCGCCCTCGTCCCAGCCGAAGTGGTCCGCTTCGTAGGCGTTCAGGGTGGTTTCGAACTCCTCGTAGGAGCCCGGGATGTCGGTGATACCGAGGTGTCGGCCGAGGGTGGCGTAGTAGTTGGCGCTCGCCCGGCGCTCGTGGTGCGTCATCGGGCGCCAGCCGTAGGCATCCAGCCAGCGCGACGGGATCACCACGAACGTGCACAGCACGTAGCGCATGTCGTCGTTGGAAATGTCGTAGCTGCGGTGCATCTGGTTGACGCGGCGGATCGCCGTGCGCGCGGTGTCGTTGTCGAAACCGTGCTCGACGACCGCGTCGAGGAGCAGCGCGGTGTCGTCGTAGCGCTTCTGGGCACGGTCGGTGAACTCGGCGGTCTCGGCGAGCAGGCCTCCGATGGCGGGCACGGCGTACGTCCGGAACAGCGCGAGCTCCAGGGCACGGGTGAAGTCCCAGGGGAACTCGTAGGTGGCGGTGAGCCGGTAGATGGCGAGGAAGTCATCGTCGGGGTCGAGCCGGAGGATCTCCCTCAGCCGGTCGTAACGCTGCACCGCGGGTCCCTTTCTGTGGCGGGTGCCCAACTCTACGTGCAGCGCGCGACCTTGGAAATCGTGGCCCGCAGGCTCTCGACGCGCGGGTTACCCGCTGGTTAAGGTGCGCCGACGAGAGAGCAGGGAGGCCAGGTGTCCGACGACGAGGGTGGCGGCTCGCTGTACGTGCTGACAGCCGTACTCCTGACCCCCGCGCAGTTCCCCGGCTTCCTGGGCGACGACTTCCCCGAGGCGTGTGCCCTGCTGGGCGTGGCGCCCGACCGGGAGGGGTACGGGCTGGTGCTGGGCCAGGACGAGGACGGCGCGCGCTGGACGGTCGTCGTCGACGACGTCTCGCTCGTGGCCGCGGCCATCGCCTCGTGGGACTGCGGCATGGAGTACGACCTGTCGCCCGACGAGCGGACGATCGTGGTCTCGCTGGCGGGCTGGCCGGTGGAGTTGTCGGTGGCCGCGCCGGGGATCCCGGCGCCGCACGATCCGGAGCAGGGGGCGGACGGTACGGGGCGGGTGCCGCTGGCACCGCCGTCGGCGGAGGCGTGGGGTCCGGTGCAGCGGCGGCTGGGGGCGGACCAGATCGCCAGGGAATGGGCCGACTGGCGCGAGCGCGTCGCCTCGGACGGCGGGGCCGCGGCCGCGGCTCACCCCGGGCTCGCACGTGCGCTGGAGGAGGCCCTGGAGTACACGCGGATGCCACCGCCGCCCGGCCGGGTGCGGTCCTCCTTCGCCGGCGAGGGGGCCCGGACGCTACGGGTGGACGGGCCCGGCTGGTCGCTGGTGGCCCGCACCGGTGAGGCGGCCTTTCTCCTCCTGGACGAGGAACCGGGCGAGGTGCTCATGGTCCCCCGGGAGGGGGATATCGACGTGCCGGACCTGTTGGCTGCACTCGACCGCGTGGCCGTCCGCCCGGCGTGACCCGGGCGGACCGGGGACGTGGGCGGACCGGGGACGTGGGCGGACCGGGCAGCGGTGTGCGGACAGGCGGACCGGGCGCTGGTCGTGCTCTTTCCGCATCGAGGCGGGAACGGGCCCGGCCGGCCGGACGTCCCACGGTGCCGGGTGGCACGGGCGGGCAGCCTCGGTGTGCGCCGGGGACTCGGCGCAGGGGACAACCCACCCGGCTCCCGAACGGAGTCCCCGGATTCCCCGAATAGTCGAATTCGGGCCATGCGGCGAGCCGCGACAGCCAGATCGGGCGCCCACCTTCATGAATGACCATTAATGATCGACACAATGGCGAAAAGCATCCATTACCGTCGGTAGTTTAACGAGTCAACTAATGAAATCCGGTCAGGGCGACTGAAAATCGCTCTGGATCCCCCTCCTCCGGAATGATCGAATCGGCCAGTCACGCGGCTCGAAGGGTGCGCACCTCACCCCCACGCACATTCCCCGATGGAGGCCACTCTTGAATTGCATGTCGTACCTGGACCTACACCGGAAGGTCGCACAGGACATCGACGCGGAGATCGCAACCGCTCTGGACCGGCTCGGACTCGTCGCGGCGACGACCAGGAAATCCGTGGCCAAGCTCCTCGAACAGCGCAAACTGAGACATCCCCTTTCGGTGCTCCCCCTGCTCACGCACGCCATAGAAACGGGAAACCCAGGGCCGGCGGTGCCACTGTCCGCAGTGCACCTGCTGTGGTGGACCTCGGCTTGCTATCTCGACGACCTGGCCGACGCCGACGGCGCGTCCATCTCGGGCGAGCTCACCGAGGACGAAGCACTGCTCGCCGCCGTCATCACCGGAAACGCACTGCCCGTTCAGATCATCCTGGCGCAAGATCTCCCGGAGGCGACGCGCGGGGCGCTGATAAGCGAGATTCTCGACGGCTGGATCATAGGAGCCGACGGCCAGTTAGACGACATGCGCGGAGACATTCGCAGCGCCTCCCGCATGTCAGTAGTGGAGACGTACCGCGGCAAATCCGGCGCCCCGTTCGGCATGATCACGGCCATGGCCGCCTTATTCTCGGGCACCACGGGCGAAAAGGTCGCCCTGTGGCGTGAATTCGGATACGTCTTCGGAATCCTGTGGCAGCTCTTCAACGACCAGGAGGACATCCTGTCCGGCCGCGACGAGGACCTTCTCAACGGCACGGTGACCTACCTGCTCGCCTCCGTCATCGAGGACGCCTCACCCCTCTCCCGGGATCACATCCTGGGACTGTGCGCCGCCGCGAGCCGGTCACATCCGGCCAGGCTCGAACTCGCGAGCCTCCTGCGGACCCCCGCCGCCCTCGACCGCTACCGTGCCGAGATCGACTGCTTCCGCGCGGAGGCCTACCGGATCCTGGACGAACTGGGCGGCGACGAGACCTACCAGTCGGTCCTGCGCAACCTCGTGGACCACGCGTCCCAGATGCTGCTCGAAGCGGATTTCACGCCGGCCTTCGTGAGCGGCGCGGCCTGAGCCGGGTGGGCGGGCCGGCGCCGCAAGCCCGCCCCGCGGCCGCACCGGCCCCGCACCACGGCCGCGCCGTCCGGGCTCCGTACACCGGCCGGAGCCCGGCGCTTCCACCGATCGGCCCTCACGTCACAGAGCACGCCACGCACTGCGCGCCCGCGTCACTCGCCTGACGTCAGGCGTCAGGCGTCCCCTGTCAGCGGCCGATCTGCTTTCTGGACAGTCCGCGCACCCGACGCCTCTGGGACGGATCCAACAGGAGGTAGGCCGCAGCCGGCACCCCGATCAGAACCAGCAGGCCCGCCCAGAAGCCCACCGCCCAGAACAACACGATGGCTGCCACGACTCCGGCAACCGCGACCTTTCCGCCATTGGACATCTGCGGACACCTCCTTGTGACGTCGACCACTACCCCCTCAACGCGCGGCCCGGACCACGCGTTCCCGGGTGCCGGGTCGAGGTGCCCGCGGCCACCCCCACCCCCGTGAGGCGCATGTGCCGCGTGTGGGCCTCCCCTCCAGCCCGCACTCCCCCGGCGCACCGTTCTCCCCCGGCCGGCACCAGCCCCTCGGTGACCGGGGCGACCTCACCCTGCCTCCGCTCCCGGACCTACCCCAGGCCCCGGTGGATCCCGTCGGGCCGGTCGCCGCCGGACCCCGCAGCGGCGTTGGAGGCCGATGCGGGCGGGCTGAAGCCGCGCTCGCCGGGCCGCCTCCGGTGGAGCACGGTCCGCCCGAACAGGCCGGAGCCTGCGCGGACCGTCCGGCCCGGTCCGGACGGGATCGGGCCGGCGTCTGCCCCGCGCCGTGGCCGACGTAGCGCTTGCCGGGGCACGGTGCCGGGACGACGATGAGGGCGCTCCGGGTACCGCGGCACCACAGGAGGGTGAGATGGGCGACCGGAAACCGTCGGTGGCGCTGCCGGACGGGGCCGATCCGGCGGCCCGCTCGCGCGAACTGCGCCGGGCACACGACGCGTTCACCCGGGAGGGCCGGGTGGATGCCCCGGTCCGGTCGGTCATCGCGCGATCCTGGCGGCGGTGTGCGCGGGCCCGGCTGAGCCCGGAGTGCACACCGCGGGTGGAGCTGGCGGAGGCGGAGCTGCGTCCGTACCGGGAGGAGCACCCGCTGGCCCGGGTGATGCCGCTGTTCCGGGAACTCGTCGGCGCCTTCGCCTCCCACGGGGCGCACCTGCTGGCGGTGTGCGACGCGCGGGGCAGCCTGCTGTGGGTGGAGGGAGAGGCGGGCACGCTGCGTCGGGCTGAGGGCCTGGGCTTCGTCCCCGGAACACGCTGGGCGGAGAGCACGATGGGGACCAACGCGCCCGGCACGGCGGTGGCGTTGGACGAGGCCGTGCAGGTCTTCGGGGCGGAGCACTTCAGCCGCCGGGTGCACCCGTGGACCTGTGCAGCAGCGCCGGTGCGGGACCCTCGGACGGGCGGACTGCTGGGCGCGGTGGACATCACCGGCGGCGACGGCCTGGCGCACCCGCACTCCCTGGCGTTCGTACGTGCAGTGGCCCGGGCGGCGGAGGCCCAGCTGGCCCTGCTCGACGAGGGGCGGCCGGGCGCGCCGGACCGGCTCACGGCCCTCGGGCGGGACGAGGCGCTGCTGGTGACCGGGGGCCGGCAGCTGCGACTGGGCCGTCGGCACAGCGAGATCATGGCCCTGCTCGCGCAACACCCCGAGGGCCTGTCCGGTGAGGAACTGGCGATCGCCCTCTACGAGGACGAGTCGGTGTCACCGGTGACGCTGCGCGCCGAGATGTCCCGGCTGCGCACGCTGCTGGGCTCCTCGGCACCGCTGTCGCGCCCCTACCGCGCGGCCGGTCCGCTGGACGCGGACTTCACCCTCTTGACACGGCAGTTGGCGACCGGTGCCGTCTCCGCGGCCCTCCACCGCTATCCGGGTCCACTGCTGCCGGCCTCCACGGCTCCCGGGGTGGTCCGGCTGCGACGGCGGATCGAGGAGCAGGCGCGGGCGGCCGTCATCGCGCGGGCCGACGCCGGGCTGCTGGCGGACTGGGTGTGCAGCGCGTGGGGCGCGGAGGACCCGGAGGCGTGGCGGGCGCTGGCGGCGGCGCTGCCGCCCGCAGGGAGGGCGTCCGCGCTGGCCCGGGCCCGCTCCCTGGACCGCGAGCTGGCCGCCCGGCCGGACCGGCGCGGACGCCGTGCAACGTA
This sequence comes from Streptomyces sp. NPDC058880, assembly GCF_042742535.1. Lineage (NCBI taxonomy): Bacteria > Bacillati > Actinomycetota > Actinomycetes > Kitasatosporales > Streptomycetaceae > Streptomyces > Streptomyces sp. NPDC058880. Next base: position 28,546 of record NZ_JBHYMC010000038.1, on the reverse strand, counting down.
TCCGCAACCCGCCCGCTCCTAGCCTCCCCCGAGCGCTGTCCGACGGCGGCCGGCGCCCGGCAGGAGGAGGACACCATGGCCCGTTACGCTGCGCCCGGCACCGAGGGGGCGCTCATGTCGTACGCGTCCCGCTACGACCACTTCATCGGCGGCGCGTACGTCGCCCCTGCCGGCGGGCGGTACTTCGCGAACCCCTCCCCGGTCAACGGCCAGACCTTCACCGAGGTCGCCCGGGGCACCGCCGAGGACGTCGAGCGGGCGCTGGACGCGGCACACGCGGCGGCCCCGGCCTGGGCCCGGACCTCGGCCGCTGACCGGTCCTCGATCCTGCTGCGCATCGCGGACCGGATGGAGCAGAACCTGGAGGCCCTCGCGGTCGCGGAGACCTGGGAGAACGGCAAGCCGGTGCGCGAGACCCTGGCGGCCGACCTTCCCTTGGCCATCGACCAGTTCCGCTACTTCGCGGGCGCGCTGCGGGCGCAGGAGGGCGCGCTCAGCCAGATCGACGAGGATACGGTCGCCTACCACTTCCACGAACCGCTGGGCGTGGTGGGGCAGATCATCCCGTGGAACTTCCCGATCCTGATGGCCGTGTGGAAGCTGGCACCGGCGCTGGCGGCGGGCAACACCGTGGTCCTCAAGCCAGCCGAACAAACCCCGGCATCCGTCCACTACTGGCTTGGCCTGGTCGCGGACCTGGTGCCGCCGGGGGTGGTGAACATCGTCAACGGCTTCGGGGAGGAGGCCGGCAAGCCGCTCGCCTCCAGCCCGCGCGTGGCGAAGATCGCCTTCACCGGGGAGACGGCCACGGGCCGGCTGATCATGCAGTACGCGGCGGAGCACCTGAAGCCGGTGACCCTCGAACTCGGCGGCAAGAGCCCGAACCTGTTCTTCGACGACATCTGGTCGCAGGACGACGACCTGCGCGACAAGGCCCTGGAGGGCTTCACCATGTTCGCGCTCAACCAGGGCGAGGTGTGCACGAACCCCTCCCGCGCCCTGATCGAGCGGGGCCGGTACGGAGACTTCCTCGACGCGGCCGTCGCACGCACCGAACTGATCGTTCCCGGGCATCCGTTGGACACCGACACGATGATCGGCGCCCAGGCGTCGGAGGAGCAGTTGAAGAAGGTCCTGTCGTACGTGGAGATCGGCCGGCAGGAGGGCGCGAAGATCCTGACCGGGGGCGCCCGCATCGACCACGGAGGCGACCTGGCCGGCGGATTCTACGTCCAGCCGACCGTCTTCGAGGGCGACAACCGCATGCGGATCTTCCAGGAGGAGATCTTCGGGCCGGTGGTGTCGGTGACCGCCTTCGAGGACTTCGACGACGCCGTGCGCATCGCGAACGACACGGCGTACGGCCTGGGGGCGGGTGTCTGGACGCGGGATGTCAACACGGCCTACCGGGCGGGTCGCGCGATCCAGGCGGGGCGCGTCTGGACGAACTGCTACCACGCCTACCCGGCGCACGCCGCCTTCGGGGGATACAAGCAGTCTGGCATCGGCCGGGAGACCCACAAGATGATGCTGGACCACTACCAGCAGACGAAGAATCTCCTCGTCTCGTACTCGCCGAAGAAGCTCGGCTTCTTCTAGGAGCCCGAAAAACGGCGCCTGACCTGGGCTTTTACCCGTCAGGCGCCGTCGGCTCGACCCGCTCGACGCGGACATTGTTTTTTTACTGTTCCTGCCAGTTCCTCCCAGCCGTATCCCACTCCAGACCGGCTGTTCCGGACCAATCACGGACCAAACCTCGCTCACCGGGCGGGTGGCCTGCCTCGGTGAGGCTCTGCCATTGGCTGCCCAGACCCCAGGTGCGTCCGGCTCCGATCGCCGCGAGGGTCACCAGAACCGCCGCGTACAGGACGTGATAGTCCACCAACGGATTCGTGGACATGCTGAGGCTGCCGTCCGATAGGTGCCTGGCAGGGGGCCACTCGGGGGCCCACATGAGCGCCATCATCGTGGTGCCCGCACCAGCCGCGACGTGTAGGGCGACGCCGCTCGCCAAGGCGAGACCGATGCCGAGCAGTCCCAGCATGAAGGTCCAGTCGGCCCAGGCCGCCCCGGCCCAGGAGTGGAACGTCTCCTCCAGCGGCCCGGCAGAGACGTGGCTCAGGAAGCCTTTGGAATGTCCCCGCACGGAGGGCGCGGGCCATGAGGGCGAACGGCCTACGCCGCGCCGCCAATGGTCCGTCAGGGCCGCGCGGTTCACCGTCGATCTCGGAAGCGGGGGCAGAGTGCCGGGGGCCGGAAGGTTAGCTCTCGCCACTGTGAGGGCCCTGTTGGCCGAGAGAGGGGCCGACAGGCCCCTGGGAGCCCGCTGCACCCTTCGGAACAGTGAGGTCTGCACGGGGCAAGGAGCCTCGTGGACGACGGACAAGGGAGGTGAGTGCCATGGCGGGTCTCGTTGCCATCGGCGCCATCACATCGATCGGTCTGGGCGCCATCCTCACGTTCGCTGTGGACTGGCAATGGCGCACCGCCGACCGGCCGCTGGTCGGACTGATCATGATGGCCGTCGGCCTCATCGCTCTCGCTACCGCCACGAGCCTGGACCGTCAGGGCAGCGGTACCGGAAGGCCGACTGGCCTGTGATCGTCCCTGCCCTGGGCAGAAGTGCCCTTGGGAGCTGGCCGGAGCTGCCCCGGTGAGGACCGGCTGCCGACACGCGACGCATCAAAGGCGGGCACATGTACTCCCCCGGATACCGATTCTCCACCAGGGGCACCGAAGGGACCAACGGACCTGGCGACCAGGCCCCTCGGCTCCTGTGGGCCCTGCTGGCAGGGGAGTTGACTGGACGGAGTGGCAGGGAAGCACCTCGCTCTTGGAAGGGCATGGCCATGACGAACGAAACCCAGAGCTCCCATGCCTATCTGGTCGGCGGAGGAATCGCCTCGCTGGCCGCGGCGGTCTTCCTCGTACGGGACGCGGGAATGCCCGGCGAGAACATCCACATCCTGGAGGAACTGCCGCAGACCGGTGGCGCACTCGACGGCAGTGGTGCACCGGACACCGGCTACGTCGCCCGGGGTGGCCGAATGCTGGAGGACGAAGCCTACGTCTGCTTGTGGAACCTCCTGGCGGCAATCCCCACGCTCGGCAACGACACCGTGTCCGTCCTACAGGAGACCGAGGAGTTCAACGCGCGCTGGCTCACCCACGCCAACGCCCGGCTCATCGACGCCTCCGGCCGAATCCTCGACGCCTCCGAGCTGGGCTTCACCACTGCCGACCGGGTGGAGATGGCCCGCCTGCTCGCCCTGCCCGAGTCCGTCATCGGCGCGCGCCGGATCGAGGACTTCTTCTCCGAGCACTTCTTCACCACCAACTTCTGGGCGATGTGGCGCTCCACCTTCGCCTTCCAGAACTGGCACAGCGCCATCGAGCTCAAGCGCTACTTCCTGCGCTTCCTCCAGGAACTCCCCCGTATCCACACCCTCGCCGGAGTACGGCGCACGCGGCTGAACCAGTACGACTCGATCGTTCTGCCGGTACAGGCTTGGCTGGAACGGCAGGGAGTCCGCATCGAGCACGGAATCCGAGTCACCGACGTGGAGTTCGCCGTCGGCGAGGCCGGCGAGCGCCGGGCCGAGCGCATCCTCTTCGAGCGGGACGGCACAGCGGGATCGTACGGAATCGGGCCGCGGGACTACGCGTTCATCACCATCGGCTCCATGACCGCGGACGCCCGGTACGGAGGCGACGACACCGTCCCCGAGCTGGTCCGCGACAAGCGCGACGGGGCCTGGAACCTGTGGGAGACGCTGGCCCGCAAGGCCCCGGACTTCGGTCGGCCCGGATCCTTCAACGGCAACGTCGACGAGGCCAAGTGGGAGTCGTTCACTCTGACGATGCGCAGCCCGGCACTGCTCAAGCGGATCGAGGAGTTCTCAGGCAATGCCCCCGGCACCGGGGCGCTGATGACGTTCAAGGACTCCCGGTGGCTGATGTCGGTGGTCGTGCCCCACCAGCCGCACTTCGCCGGCCAGCCCGAAGACGTCTTCACCCTTTGGGGGTACGGGCTGTTCGTGGACGAGCCGGGCGAGTTGACCGGCAAGAAGATGTCGGAGGCCACGGGACAGGAGATCCTCATCGAACTGCTCGGGCATCTCGGCTTCGACGACATCGCCGACGAGGTGTGCGCCACCACCGCCGTCACGACCGTGATGATGCCTTACATCACCAGCCAGTTCGAGCGCCGTGACATCCACGACCGGCCGTTGGTGGTCCCCTCCGGGTCGGCCAACTTCGCCTTCCTCGGTCAGTTCACCGAGATCCCCGAAGACGTCGTCTTCACCGTCGAGTACTCCGTCCGCGGGGCGATGCACGCGGTGTACGAACTGCTGGTCGTCGACAAGGAGGTTCCGGCCGTCTACCACGCACTGTCCGACCCGTTGACGGCGCTGCGGGCCCTCAAGGCCGTCTTCGCCTGAGCTGCGGCTCGCCTCTCCCAACCGCACGGCTTGCCGTCCCGGCCCCGGAGGTCCTTCCGTGTTCCCCCCGTAGCAACCTCGCCACCCGATCTCGGGGTCCGGCGATCCCGGGCGATCACCGTTGGTCTCGACGGATCTCGCGAAAGCCTGGCCCCGTCGCCTGGGCCGCGGACGAAGCGCGCCGACGCGGTCTCGCCCTTCGCCTGCTGCACGTGTGGGGCCTGGAACCGGACGTCCATTCACGACTCATCGGCTCTCGTCCCCGGCAGGAGCCGTACGACGCGGACCCCGCTCCACGGCCGAGCGGATACGGCGCACGCATCCGGGCCTGGACGTGGTCGCGCAGGAGCTGTGCGGAGAGCCAGCCACCGTTCTGTGCGGGGCCGCCGAGGAGTCCGAGCTGTTGGTGTTCGGTTCCCGCGGTCTGGGCGGGGTCGCCGGGTTCGTGTCCGGTTTGGTGGCCCTGTCCGTGGTCGCCCGTACCCGGCATCCTGTCGTCCTGGTTCCGGGCCGCGCTCCGATCCCGAACGGCGGCATCGTCCTCGGCCTGGACCTCTCGCACCCGTGCGACGAAGTTCTGGACCACGCCTTCTCCCGGGCCCACCGGCTCGGTCCCCACACCGGAGGTATGACCCGTACGGTCCTACACCACTGCCGGACACCGGTGGCTGTAATCCCCCACGACTGACCCTTCACAGCGCTCCCCATCGCCGTTGCCCGCGTTCCCGCTGTGAGGGACGCGGGCTGCTTCGCGTAGCAGGTGCTTGGTGACCGGTGTGAGCACCGCGCACGTCCGTGTCCGGCACAGCCACTGTCCGGCCGGGCGACGTAGGACGTTCGGCCCATTCCCCGGGTCTGCTGGACCATCGTTCCCCCACGGTACGGAAGGGAAGGGTGGGACACACACCGCCGACGACGGTATTCGCCCCATAGGCTCCGGAGGAAACACCATGTCACGTACGGTCATTGCGGGAATCGACGGATCCCCTGCATCTCTTGCCGCCGCCGAGTGGGCCGCCCGGGAGGCCCGGCGGCGCCGGCTCCCCCTCAAGCTGTTGCACGCCATGGAGGAGTGGATCCCATCCTACGGATACACGACGCAGACCGAGTCCACCCCGTCACCCCAGTACTGGGCTGAGCGCATCCCCCGGGAGGTCGCGCTGCAGTTGACCGAGCGGCACCCCGGCCTGGAGATCACCACGGAGCAGGTGGACGGGCGGCCGCTGACCGTCCTGGTCGCTGCCGCGCAGGAGGCCGAGGTACTGATACTCGGCTCGCGCGGGCTTGGGGCGATGACCGGTTTCCTCGTCGGATCCGTCTCCCAGGCCGTGCTCGCCCACGCCGAGTGCCCGGTCGTGGTCGTGCGGCCGGGCGACTGGCTGAACGCCGACTGCCTGCCCGTATCCGGCAGTGACGGGGCACGGAGATTGGTCGACCGGTCGGTCGTGCTCGGGCTGGACCTCTCCAACCCGTCTGCCGAGCTCCTCGACCACGCCTTCGACGCGGCGGCCGTACGCCGGGCCCCACTGCACGTGATCCACCGCTGGAACATGCCGCCCGCCTTCGCGTTCGACCCGACGCTGCTCGCGCCCGAGGTGCGCGACGGCATGGCGACCTCCACGGCGACGGCGCTCGCCGACGAACTGCGGCCCTGGCGCGACAAGTACCCCGAAGTCCGTGTCGAAGTGGACTGCTCGGTGGGGCAACCCGCCAACCAGCTCGTCGAAGCCTCGGCAGACGCCTCACTGGTCGTCGTCGGCCGGCGGATACGCCGCTCCGCCATCGGCACCCATCTCGGCCCGGTCGTCCACGCTGTCCTCCACCACGCCACAGCCCCGGTCGCGGTCGTACCGCACGCTTGAAGCGATCACGTGTGCCGGGTTGCCCTGACCGTCTGCGGCTGACCGCAGACCTGGGAGCAACCCATGCGCGCCGAGCCCGGCCGGGTGATGACCACCGGCCGGGCTCGGCGTGTGCCTGGCGCTACTGCGTTCCGCCTGTGTCTCGTTCTTCACGACGGACGTCTTCCTCGCCCCACCGTTCCTCTTCTGAGGGGCACTGGCCGGTAGTGGCACTTCGGCTCTCGGCGGCAGGGGGCAGGCCTTGTTGAGGGGCTGTGATATGGCCGAGGCGAAGCCCCAGCCCGCGCTTCTCGGCCTCTGCCGCTGCCCGGGCCAAGCTCGCGTACCAGTTCTCCGCCGGGTCGATGCGGACGAGAATCTCGCCGGCTTCGGTGGTGGCCGTCTCGGTGGTCGTCATGACACCTCGCTCCTGTGCTCGTCGGCGCGCCGCGGGAATCCCGGCTTGTCGGAGACCTCGACCTCGACTCGCTTCAGGTAGTGGAGATCGCAGTGCGAGCCGAGGAGGAATTCGGCAGGCCCATCGACGACACGCTCCTGGCCGAGCAGGACATGCCCGTGTCCCACTGTGCGCACGTGGTGCAGAAGGCGAACGCCAAGGAGGTCCGCACGTGAGCGGCCAGGCGACGTCCATCGCATTGGGAATCCAGGGCCTGGGTGTGCACATCCCGGAGCGCCGAGTCAGGAATGCGGACATCGCCGACCAGTACGGGTGGACCCGGAGTGGCTCGAGCGCATGACCGGTGTCCGGCAGCGGCAGTACGCGGAGCCCGGCCAGGCCACGTCCCACCTCGCGGTCGCCACAGCCTGTCGGGTACAGCACCGTCTCGGCGCAGACCGGGCTTGGGCCACCGATGTCGGCGGAGCATGCGCGGGATTCCTCTACGCCTTGAAGACGGCCCGCGACATCCTCGCCGCATCCCACCCCGATGGACGCGCGCTGGTCATCGGAGCCGAGACGTTCTCCAAGTTCCAGAATCCCGCCGACAGGTCCACAGGCGTGCTGTTCGCAGACGGTGCCGGTGCAGCGGTGGTAGGCCGTGCGGCTGCAGGAAGGGGGATCCTGTGCAGCGCGCAGGGGACTGATGGCGCGCTGGCCGACATCGTGGGAATCCGTGCCGGCGGCAGCGCACAGCCGAACACACCCGCTCCGATGGCGGCCACTACCTCCACATGAACGGGAAGAAGGTCGCGGCCTACTTCCGACTGTCAGGTCTGCCCCTGAACGAGATCGACCTCGTCATTCCGCATCAAGCGAATCCTCGTATGCTGCGAGCCCTGAGTCTTGAACTGGGCATCTCTGCCGCACAACTCGTCCTCACTGCCGATGCGTTCGGCAACACGGGCGCGGCCTCGCTCCCGATGGCACTCCACGTGGCGCGGGACCACGGCCGCATCCACCCGGAGACCACCGTTCTGCACGCCGCTGTCGGCGCCGGAATGAGCTGGGCCGGAACCGTACAACGCTGGTTGTAATAGCCCCAAGGCGGAGCAGAAGCCCGCCTGCGGACAGGCCGGCACTGTCTCGTGTGACGCGCATTCGGCTGGTTCACCGTGCCCGCAAGCCGTGCGCCCGGAACTGGTCGCGAACGCGCTCGACCAGTGCGGCGTCCGGAACCGGTTTGTCGCGGAGCGGGAAGGGGATGCCGAGCAAGTCGTACTTGTGGGTACCGAGTTTGTGGAAAGGCAGGACGTCGACACGGTCGACGTTGTCCAGTTCCGCGAGGAAGCGGCCCAGCCCATCGATGGCAGCCGGATCGTCGGTCCAGCCGGGGACCAGGACGTAGCGGATCCAGGTACGGACGCGGAGCCTGTTCAGCCGGACGGCGAAGTTGAGGGTGGCGGTGAGGTTGCCGCCGGTCAGACGCCGGTAGACGCCGGCGTCGAAGGACTTGATGTCGAGCAGGACCAGGTCGGTATCGGCCAGGAGCGCGTCGTCGGCGCGAGTGCCGAGGGCGCCGGAGGTGTCCAGTGCGGTGTGCAGGCCGAGCTCCTTGCAGCGTCGGAACACCTCGGCGGTGAAGGCGGACTGGAGCAGGGGCTCGCCTCCGGTCAGGGTCACGCCTCCACCGGCCAGAGCGGTGAACTGCCGGTACCGCTCGATGCGCCCGACCAGTTCGTCCACGGTGACCTGCTGCCCCTCGCGCATGTGCCAGGTGTCGGGGTTGGCGCAGTACAGGCAGCGCAGTTGACAGCCGCTGAGGAAGAGAACGAACCGGGTGCCGGGCCCGTCCACCCCGGTGGACAGGTCCCAGGAGTGGACGCGGCCCGTGGTCATCGCGCACCGTGGAACGTGCGGTTGATGACGTCGAGTTGCTGTTCGCGCGTGAGGCGGACGAAGTTGACGGCGTAGCCGGAGACGCGGATGGTCAGGTCAGGGTAGTTGTCCGGGTGTTCCATGGCGTCCTCGAGCGTGGCTCGGTCGAGGACGTTGACGTTCATGTGGAAACCGCTTGCGGCGGTGTAGGCGTCGAGGATCCCGACGAGGTGCCCGGCGCGTTCGGCCGGATCGTGCCCCAGGCCCTCCGGGGTGATGGTGGACGTCAGGGAGATGCCGTCGCGGGCCTGGTCATACGGGATCTTCGCGACCGACAGCGCCGATGCCGCCATCCCGTGTCGGTCACGTCCGTTCATCGGGTTGGCGCCCGGGGCGAACGGCATACCCGCACGGCGGCCGTCGGGGGTGTTGCCGGTGTGCTTGCCGTAGACGACGTTGGAGGTGATGGTGAGTACCGACTGCGTGTGCTCGGCACCCCGGTAGGCCGGGTGGCGGCGCACCTTTGCCATGAAGGAGCGGACCAGGTCGACCGCGATGCGGTCGGCGCGGTCGTCGTCGTTGCCGTAGGCCGGGTAGTCGCCTTCGACGTGGTAGTCGACGGCGAGCCCGGTGGCATCCCGAACGACTGTGACACGGGCGTGCTTGATGGCCGAAAGGCTGTCGACCGCCACAGACAGTCCAGCGATGCCACAGGCCATCGTGCGGTGGACCGGGTGGTCGTGCAGGGCCATCTCGATGCGCTCGTAGGCGTACTTGTCGTGCATGTAGTGGATCACGTTGAGCGCGTTGACGTAGGTCGCGGCGAGCCAGTCCAGCATGCGGTCGTACGCGTTGGCCACATCGGTGTAGTCGAGCTGCTCGCCGGTCAGCGGGGCCGTCGCCGGGGCGACCTGTTCGCCGGTCATCTCGTCGCGGCCACCGTTGATGGCGTACAGCAGCGCCTTGGCCAGGTTCACACGGGCACCGAAGAACTGCATCTGCTGGCCCACCGCCATCGCGGAGACGCAGCAGGCGATCGCGGTGTCGTCGCCGGTTCGGGGGCGAAGGAGGTCGTCGGACTCGTACTGGATGGAGCTGGTGTCGATGGATGTCTGGGCGCAGAACTGCTTGAAGCCCTCCGGCAGTCGGGGGGACCACAGCACGGTCAGGTTGGGCTCGGGGGCGGGGCCGAGGTTGTACAGGGTCTGGAGAAAGCGGAAGGACGTGCGGGTGACCAGGGGGCGGCCGTCCTCGCCGATGCCGCCGATGGACTCGGTGACCCAGGTGGGGTCGCCGGAGAACAGCGCGTCGTACTCCGGTGTGCGCAGGAACCGCACGATCCGCAGCTTGATCACGAAGTCGTCGATGAGTTCCTGGGCGCGGCTCTCGTCGATTTTTCCTTCGTCGAGGTCACGCTGGAGGTAGACGTCCAGGAAGGTGGAGGTGCGGCCCAGGGACATCGCCGCGCCGTTCTGCTCCTTCACGGCGGCGAGGAAGCCGAGGTAGAGCCATTGGACGGCCTCGTGCGCGGTGGCTGCGGGACGGGACACGTCGCAGCCGTAGGAGGCGGCCATCCGTTCCAGCTCGCCCAGTGCCCTGATCTGCTCGGCCAGTTCCTCGCGGTCGCGGATCACGTCGGCCGTGGACGGTGTCTCGTCCAGCCGGGTCCGCTCGGCTCGCTTGGCCTCGATCAGCCGGGCGGTTCCGTACAGCGCGACGCGGCGGTAGTCGCCGATGATGCGGCCTCGCCCGTAGGCGTCCGGCAGACCGGTGATGATGCCCGCCCTGCGGGCACCCAGCATTTCGGGGGTGTAGGCGTCGAAGACACCGTCGTTGTGGGTCTTGCGGTACGTGCCGAAGACCTTGGTGACGAACGGATCCGGTGCGAAGCCGTACGCGCGCAGCGCGTTGTCCACCATCCGCAGCCCGCCGTTAGGCATGATCGCCCGCTTCAGCGGAGCATCGGTCTGCAATCCGACGATCAGTTCCCGGTCGCGGTCGATGTAGCCGGGCGCGTGGGAGGTGATGGTGGACGGCATGGCGGTGTCCACGTCGAGCACACCCTTGCGGCGCTCCTCCGGGAAGAGCGCGGTGACGGTCTTCCACACCGTGCGGGTGCGCTCCGTGGGACCGGCGAGGAATGCGGCATCGCCCTCGTAGGGCGTGTAGTTGGCCTGGATGAAGGAACGGACGTCGATGTGTCGCTGCCACTCCTCGCCGGTGAAGCCGCGCCACAGGGCAATGGTGCGACTGGCGTCGGCAGGGTGCTGGACGGTCACGGTCATGTCGTCATCTCCTGGGCCGGGACGAAGGCGAGGTGGGCGATCGCCCTTTCTCACTGCTGATGGTTCCCGTCGGCTGTGTCGCCGGCCAGGGTCGAAGAGGCGAGGCGGAGCCCGCTGACCGGCCCTGGTGAGCCGGGCGGGAGAGGGCCTGTGGTCCCGTCGAGGCGAGGGACCATGGGCCCTCCCGCAGAGCGTCACGAGCTCTACCCCGCAGCCGCGGCGGTACGGGTCCATGACGACGTGGCTCTCCGCGCCCCCGGGCAGCACGGTTCGGGGGCTATGCGCTCGCGTCGGTGCCGTTCGCTTCCAGGGCTGCCCGGCCCTCCTCGACCGCGATCCGCACCAGCCGGCCGACGCCCTCACGGTCGATCGTCTCGAACGGGGAGACGGGGAAGACGCCCTTGTCGAGGTACGCGGAGAAGAACGCGGCTTCGACGTCGTCCCGGGAGAAGCCCCAGGTGGTCTGTGTCAGGTCGTTCGTGCCGAAGGAGAAGAACGCCGCCTCCTTCGCGATCCGGGCGGCGGTGAGAGCCGCCCTGGGCAGTTCGATCATGGTTCCGACCGGGCAGGTGACGTCGACGCCCGTCTCGTGCGAAACCTGTGCCAGGACCCGGTCCACTTCCTCCCGCACGAGGTGGAGCTCCTCGACCGCGTCCACCAGCGGGACCATGATCTCCGCCCGGGGGTCGCCGCCCGCACGCCTGCGCGCGACGACGGCCTCGGCGAGGGCCCGTACCTGCATGGCCACCAGCCCCGGCACCACCAGCCCCAGGCGCACGCCGCGCAGGCCGAGCATCGGGTTCTCCTCGTGCATGCGCGTGACGGCCGCCAGGAGTTCGCTGCCGTGCTGATCGGCCGGTGTGCCGAGCGCTTCGCCACGTGCGAGACGGACTGCGAGTTCCGTGCGGTCCGGCAGGAACTCGTGAAGTGGCGGGTCGAGCAGCCGGACGGTGACCGGCAGGCCGTCCATCGCTTCGAGGATGCCGGTGAAGTCCTGCCTCTGGAGCGGCAGCAGCGCCGCGAGTGCCGCCTCTCGTTCGGTGTCGCCGTGCGCGAGGATCATCGCCTCGACGAGGGGGCGCCGGTCGCCGAGGAACATGTGATCGGTGCGGCACAGGCCGATTCCCTGGGCACCGAAGCGACGGGCGCGGGCCGCGTCCTCGGGGGTGTCGGCGTTCGCCCGGACCTCCATGCCCCGCACGGCGTCCGCCTGCCGCATGAGCCGGTGGACATCACGCACCTGCTGCCGGGCCGTGCCGTCGGCCGGCAGCACACCGCCCTCCTCGAAGTACCGCACGACGTCGGAGTCGACCAGGGGTACGGAGCCGAGGCGCACCACCCCTTCCGACCCGTCGACTGAGACGACCGTGCCTTCGTGGACCGTCACGCCACCGGCGTCGAAGCGCCGCTCCCGTGTGTCCACGACGATGCCCTCCGCCCCGCAGACGCACACCTTGCCCATGCCGCGTGCGACGACCGCGGCGTGGCTGGTCTTCCCGCCCCGGCTGGTGAGCACCGCCTGGGCGGCGACCATGCCCGGCAGGTCGTCGGGCGTCGTCTCCTGACGTACGAGCACGACCTTCTCGCCGGCGGCCGCCCTGCGGACCGCTTCCGCCGAGTCGAACACGACGGCTCCCACGGCCGCTCCCGGTGAGGCGGGCACGCCGCGCGCGACGACCTCGCTCGAGTCCGTGGTGGCGAAGCGGGGGAACATCAGCCGTGCGAGCGCCTCGCCGCCGACCCGGCCCAGCGCCTCCCGCTCGCTGATCAGTCCTTCGTCGGCGAGCTGGGAGGCGATGGCGAAGGCGGCCTGGGCCGTGCGCTTGCCGACGCGGGTCTGGAGCATCCACAGTCTGCCGCGTTCGATCGTGAACTCGATGTCGCACAGATCGCGGTAGTGGGCCTCCAGTTGCCCCATGTAGCCGCGCAGCCGCGCGAACGACGCGGGGTCGATGCCTGCCAGGTCCTGGAGTGGCACGGTGTTGCGGATGCCGGCGACGACGTCTTCCCCTTGGGCGTTGGGCAGGTAGTCGCCGTAGACGCCCGGTCGGCCGGTCGCCGGATCCCGGGTGAAGGCGACGCCGCTGCCGGAGTCCGGACCGAGATTGCCGAAGACCATGGTCTGGATGTTGACCGCGGTGCCCAGGTCGTCCGGGATGTGCTCGCGTCGGCGGTAGAGGCGTGCGCGCTCGCCGTTCCAAGAGGTGAAGACGGCAAGGACCGCCCGCCGGAGTTGCTCGGCCGGATCCTGCGGGAACTCCTCCCCGGTCCGCTCGTGGATCAGGTCCTTGAAGGTCTCGACGATCCGAATGAGGTCGCAGGTGTCCAACTGCGTGTCGTCGCCCCGGCTGTGTTGCTGCTTGACTGCGGCGAGCGCCGCCTCGAAGTGGGAGCCGTCGACGCCCATGACCGTACTGCCGAACATCTGCACGAGGCGCCGGTAGGAGTCCCAGGCGAAGCGTTCGCGCTCGGGGGTCTTGGCCAGGCCCAGGACCGAGAGATCGTTCAACCCGATGTCGAGGATGGTCTCCATCATGCCCGGCATCGAGAACCTCGCCCCCGAGCGGACGGAGAGCAGGAGTGGGTCGTCCACCTGACCGAGCCGCTTCCCGGCGGCTCGTTCCAGCGCCGCGAGATGCTCGCCGATCTGCCGGTCGAGGCCGTCCGGAGCCCGCCCCGTGGCGAGGAAGATCCGGCAGGCTTCGGTGGTGACGGTGAAGCCGGGCGGCACGGGCAGACCCATGCGCGCCATTTCCGCGAGGTTCGCTCCCTTGCCTCCCAGGAGACCGGCCATGTCCCGGCCGCCCTCGGAGAAGTCGTACACGTAGGTAGTCATGGCTGCTCGCCTGTCTCTTCGGTGGATGTCGGGTCCCGGGAAGCGGGGCGGCACGGTAGCGGCCGGTTGGTCGGTCAGTCGTGCGGCACGACCGCGACGGGAGCCAGGGAGTGGTGGATGACGGCGTGGGTAACGGCCCCGATGTGCGTGCCGATCCGCGCACGCCGGTTCCTGCGACCGACCACGACCAGCCGGGCCCCCCGCGAGGCTTCAACGAGGTCCTGCGCCGGCCGGCCCTGGCGGCATTCACGGACGACGGACACACCGGGGTACTTCTCCGTCCACGGGGCCAGCGCCTCGTCGAGCGCCCGGCACGCGTCCTGCGCGACCTCCGCCCACATCAGTTGCAGGGCAGCGCCCGTGTCGGCTCCGTAGAGCGCCGGAACGGCCCAGGCGTGCAGTACCCGCAGACCGCAGCCGTACCGGTCGGCCGCCGCGAAACCGAAGGCGAGCACCTCGTCGCCGGGTGCGGACACGTCCAGGCCGACCACGACCTCTCCGGCCGGCCCGTCCTTCCCGGCAGCCGGGCGGTTGTGCGGGCGGACCAGGACGACCGGGCGCCGGGTGCGGGCGAGCACGGCCAGCGAGACGGACCCGGCGAGGAAGCCGGCCAGCCCGCCCAGGCCACGGGAGCCGAGCACCAGCAGCTCCGTCTCGTCCGCGGCGGCACACAGCTCCTCCACCGGGTCACCACAGACCCACCGCGTTTCGGTCCGCAGACCCGGGTGGCGTCGGCGCAGTCGCCTCTCCGCCGTACCGAGCTCCCGCTCACCCCACCCCTGGGCGGTCGCCGGGGCCACCAGACGCGTACGCGGATCGTCGTCCTTGCTCCAGACCTGGCGAAGCCGCAGCGGCGCCGCGCGGCGGACTGCCTCCCCGGCAGCCCAGTCCATGGCGGCGAGGCTTTCACGGGATCCGTCGAAGCCGACGGTGACGGGGCGGGACATGAACGGCTCCTCGGGAGAACGGGGAAGGGCCTTGCATCTCCACAGTGGCCTGCCCACGACCCGCCCGCAGAGGGGCCACAGGTCGGCCGCCGGGCACGCCACACGCCTGTCGGTACCCGCATCGGGTCGGTCGCCCACGCCACGCTGCACCACGCCCGCTGCCCCGTAGCTGTCGTGCCGCACGCCTGACGGCCCCGCCCCGCTTCGGGTGCGGCCCCGGCCCGGCCTCTCCGGCAGACATGGGGAAGCGGCCCGGCCCGACGTCCGAGAAGTACGCCGGGCCGGGCCGCTCAGCCGTTTCGCGGGCGCGTGAACCAGCGCTCAGTTCCTGGGACAGTCGTCACACCTTGCCGAGCCGCCCGATCTGGTCTCCCTGGGCGGCCAGAGCCTGCGTGGCGATGACGGCGGCCTGCACTCGCCGTTCGACGCCCAGCTTGGCGAGCAGCCGGGAGATGTTGTTCTTGACCGTCTTCTCCGCCAGGTAGAGCCGCTGGCCGATCTCACGATTGGTCAGCCCTTCCCCGACCAGAGCGAGGATCTCACCCTCGCGCTCCGTCAGGCCGGGCAGACCCGGCGGAAGCTCCTCCTGCGGAGGTCCGCCGCGCAGCCGGGCCATCACCCGCGCCGTGGCGCCGGGGTCCAGCATGGACTGGCCGGAGGCGACCGTCCGCACGGCGTTCACCAGGTCGGTTCCGGTGATCTGCTTGAGCACGTATCCGGACGCGCCAGCCATGATCGCGTCGAGCAGCGCCTCCTCGTCGTCGAATGACGTCAGCATCAGGCAGGCGAGGTCGGGCATTCGGGAGCGCAGCTCCCGGCAGGCACTCACGCCGTCCCCGTCCGGCAGGCGCACATCCAGGACGGCGACCTGCGGGCGCAGCGCGGGCACCCGGATGAGCGCCTGCTCGACCGTGCCCGCCTCCCCGACCACGGTCAGGTCCGGCTCGGCATCCAGCAGATCGTGCACACCGCGGCGCACGACCTCGTGATCGTCGAGGAGGAAGACCCTCACCGGTTCCTTCCGGTGAGGCCGCCGCTGCTGTCCGTCATCGCACACTCCGAGTTCGCCGGATCGTCCGCCCGCCGGCGGATCCACTGCATCGTGCCGTGCGAGCATGACCTTCAGCCAGGGCCGGATGGCCCTCATACGCGGCCGCATCCCATACGGCTGCCCTGGAGCAGCGGGTCCCACACGGTCACGGTGGCCCGGACGCAGAGAGGCCGCCGCCCGACGCGCGGTCAGAAGGAGGGAAGCGGCCGGGGCCCGGCGTAGTAGGCCGTACGCATGATGTCCTCCATGTCGTCCAGCATCGGCATGCGCGGGTTAGCCGGGGCGCACTGGTCCTCATAGGCGTTCAGTGCCTGCTGCGGCAGCGCGCCGATGAAGGCGGCCTCGTCAAGTCCCAGGGCGCGGAAAGACGGTTCGATGCCCACGGCGTCCCGCAGGCGTTCCACCGCGGCGGCGTACGAGGCCACGCCCTCGGCGGGGGTGGATGCGGGGAGCCCGAGGGCACGGGCAATGTCCTGGAAGCGCTCGGGCGCGCGGTAGCTCTCGTACTTGGGCCATCCCGTCAGCTTGCCGGGAACGGTGCCGTTGTAGCGGATCACGTGCGGCAGGAGGATTGCGTTGGTCCGCCCGTGGGCGATGTGGAAGGTGGCGCCCAGGGTGTGGGACATCGCGTGGACGATGCCGAGGAAGGCGTTGCCGAAGGCCATGCCGGCGATGGTGCCCGCGTTGTGCATCTTCTCCCGTGCCACGCTCCGCCGTGCCGACTCGCCGGTGACCGCCGCCTCGAGGTGGTCGAAGACCAGCCTGATGGCGTGCAGCGCCAGACCGTCGGTGAAGTCGTTGGCATAGACGGACACGTACGCCTCGGTGGCATGGGTGAGAGCGTCGAAGCCGCTGTCGGCGGCGAGCGACGCCGGCAGCCCGGCGGTCAGGACGGGATCGACGATCGCGACACTGGGGGTCAGGGCGTAGTCGGCCAGCGGATACTTCTTGCCGGTCGCCGGGTCGGAGATCACAGCGAAGGGGGTGACCTCGGCGCCGGTTCCCGAGGTGGTGGGAACGCAGACGAGACGGGCCTGCTTGCCGAGCACGGGGAAGCGGAAGGCCCGCTTACGGATGTCGGAGAACTTCTGCCGCATGTCGGCGAAGTCGACGTCCGGCTGTTCGTACAGCAGCCACATCACCTTCGCCGCGTCCATGGGGGATCCGCCACCCAGGGCGATGATGGTGTCCGGCCGGAAGTCGCGCATGAGGGCGGCGCCACGCTGTACGGAGTCGATGCTCGGCTCCGGCTCGACGTCGTCGATGACCTGGATGGTCACGGGTTGCTGCCGCTGTTGCAGGACACGGCTGACGCGCTCCACGTAACCGAGCCGGGTCATGGTCGCGTCGGTGACCACGGTGACGCGGTGAACGTCGGGCATCGCCGCGAGGTAGCGGATGGCCTGGGGCTCGAAGTAGATCTTCGGCGGCACCTTGAACCACTGCATGTTGTTCTGCCGGGTGGTGACGCGCTTGATGTTGAGCAGCTGGGCAGCCGAGACGTTGTCCGAGACCGAAGTACTGCCCCAGGACCCGCAGCCCAGGGTCAGGGACGGAACCAGACGGTTGTAGATGCCGCCGATCGCTCCCTGCGAGGACGGCGAGTTGACGATGATCCGTACGGTCCTCATACGGCGGCCGTAGCGCTCGGCGAGGGCCGGGTCACCGGTGTGGATCACCGCGCTGTGTCCCTGTCCGTGGAAGTCGACCATGTCGGCCGCGAGGTCGAAGCCCTCCTGCGTCGACTCGGCTCGCAGCACGGTGAGGACCGGGCAGAGTTTCTCCCGCGTCAGCGGCTCGTCGGGCCCGACGTGGCTCGCCTCGGCCAGGATGAGCGATGTGTCCGCTGGGACGGTGAACCCGGCCTGCTCCGCGATCCGGTCGGGGCTCTGCCCGACGGCGGCCGGGTTGACGCGGCCCTGTCGGCCGGCCGGGTCCGGCGGGAACAGATAGGTCTCCAGCTTCCGCTTCTCCTCGGCCGTCGCGATGTACGCGTGCAGGCGCCGGAACTCGGCGAGCGCCTCGTCGTACACGTCGGTGTCCAGGATGACCGCCTGCTCGGACGCGCAGATCATGCCGTTGTCGAAGGACTTGGACAGGACGAGGTCGTTGACCGCCCGGCGCAGGTCCGCGCTGTGGTGCACGTAGGCGGGCACGTTGCCGGCGCCGACGCCGACGGCGGGCTTGCCGGCCGAGTAGGCGGCCTTGACCATGGCGTTGCCGCCGGTCGCCAGGATCAGCGCGACGCCTGGATGTCGCATGAGGAGGCTCGTGGCCTCGATGGAGGGAGCCTCGATCCACTGCACGCAGTGCTCGGGCGCTCCGGCGGCGACGGCGGCGTCCCGCACGATGCGTGCGGCTGCGGTGCTGCACACCTGCGCGGAGGGGTGGAAGGCGAACACGACGGGGTTGCGTGTCTTCAGCGCCAGCAGCGCCTTGAAGATGGTGGTGGACGTCGGGTTGGTGACGGGCGTGACCGCGCAGAGCACGCCGACGGGTTCGGCGATCTCGATGATGCCCTCGATGTCGTCGCGGCCGATGACGCCGACCGTCCTGGCCCGGGACATGCTGTGGGTGACGTGCTCGCAGGCGAACATGTTCTTCGCCGCCTTGTCCTCGAAGACACCCCGCCCGGTCTCCTCCACCGCCAGCCGGGCGAGGGCGGTGTGCTGGTCGAGGGCGGCCACCGACGCCTTGGCGACGATGTGGTCGACCTGCTCCTGCGTGAAGGACTCGAAGTCGGCGAGCGCCTTGGTGGCATTGTCGACCAGGAGGTTCACGGAGATGAGCGTGTCCGACGGGGTGCCGTCGGTGGTGGTGCGGGGGTCGCTGGTCGCCTGTGTCATGGAAAGCTCCCTGGTGTGGGTGGCACTGTGGCCACACGTGGCCGGCCACCGGGGTGGCCACCCGTTCCGTCCTGTCACCTACAGCCTTGCCCGGGACGCGTCCTCGGCTGAGGTCCCGAAGGTCCCTCGACGGGGCCCGATGGTCTCCGGCCGCTGTGGCAGCGCAGAGGCTTGCGCCACCACCGGGCCTTCCGTGCCTCTACGGCGTCCGCTGCCCGGGCTGCCGCCGGCTCACCGGGCGTCGAGCAGCGTGGCGACGTACTGGGTCAGATCGACAAGACGGTTGGTGTAGCCCCACTCGTTGTCGTACCAGCCGAAGACCTTGACCAGGTCGCCGTTGGCCTGCGTCAGCGGGGCGTCCACGATGCACGAGGCGGGGTCTCCGACGATGTCGCGCGAGACGATCGGGGCATCGCTCACCCTCAGGACACCCTTCAGTGGTCCCTCGGCAGCCTCCCGGAAAGCGTCGTTGACGTCCTGTGCGGACACCTGCCGTGCCAGCACCAGGCTGAGGTCGGTCAGCGAGCCGTCCTCGACCGGCACGCGCACGGCGATGCCGTCCAGGGTGCCCGCGAGTTCCGGGAGCACCAGGCCGATGGCACGGGCGGCGCCGGTGCTGGTCGGGATGATGTTCACCGCGGCCGTGCGGCCGCGGCGCAGGTCCTTGTGCGGGCCGTCGAGCACGACCTGGTCGTTGGTATAGCCGTGGATGGTGGTCATCAGCCCCTTGACGATGCCGAAGCGCTCGCTGAGGACCTTCATCATGGGGGCCACGCAGTTGGTTGTGCAGGACGCGTTGGAGATCACGTGGTCGACGCGCGGATCGTACGCGGACTCGTTGACGCCCATGACGATGGTGGCGTCGACGCCCTTGCCGGGGACGGACAGCAGCACCTTGCGTGCTCCTGCCGTCAGGTGCCGGCCGGCTTCCTCCTTGGTGCGGAAGCGGCCGGTGGCCTCGATGACGACGTCCACGCCGAGCGCGTCCCACCCGAGGTCGGCGGGGTCGCGCCGGGACGTGACCGCGATGCGGTGACCGTCCACCGTAATGGATTCGCCGTCGTGATCAACGGTGCGGTGGAGTCGGCCGTAGGTGGAGTCGTAGGTGAGCAGATGGGCCAGCGCAGCCGGGGAGGTGAGGTCGTTGACGGCCACCACCTCGATGGGGGTGCCGTTGCTCGTCTCCGCGCGTTCCATGACGCAGCGCAGGTAGTTCCGGCCGATGCGTCCGAAACCGTTGATTCCGATGCGTACGGTCATCTCCGCCGCCCCTTCCCTTGGGTGCCGATGCGAGTGGTGCCACCCTGGGGGGCATGTCGCGCCGCGGGCAGGGGTCGAACGGGGTGCACGCCAGGGCCGTTGGGCCTTCCCCCCGGCGGCCCCGCCCGGACCGGCCTGTCACGGGCCGAACGGCCCGGCGTGCAGGTCCTGACCGGTTCTGTCCCCCGGCCGTCCTCCGCCCCACTCTGGAAGCAACGGCAAGCATGAGGAGCAGACGAACCCGGGGCTTCCCGGCCCCCGGCGCGCTGAGCACAGCGGTCGGCGGGCAGTCAGAGGTCGCGGCGCCATCGGCGGTATCCGGAAACCTGCGCAACGAGTGGAGATGAGCACCGTGGTCGAAAAGCGGACGGTGGGCCAAGTCATGACCACCGAGGTGGTCCAGGCCCGCCCGGACACCTCCTTCGAAGAACTGGCTCGCATGCTCATCGCCCATCGGATCAGCGGGCTGCCGGTGGTGGATGACGACGACAAGGTCATGGGCGTCGTCTCCCGGAAAGACCTCGCCCGGCAACAGGGCTGTCTCGGCCGGCACGAATCCGGGCGGCATCGGATGGCGCACACACCATGGCGACCGGCCGACGCCCACTCCGTCGCGGGGCCCGCCCCGGCGGCAGGCGAGCTGATGACCAGCCCAGCGGTAACCGTGCATCCCGAACAGCGCGTCGCCGACGCCGCGCGCATCATGGAACGTCGCCACGTCGACCGGTTGCCGGTGGTGGACGAGGAGGACCGTCTGATCGGCATCACCACGCGGCGTGATCTGCTGCGCGTCTTCCTGAGGACGGACGAGGAGATCCTCGCGGACGTCGCCGATGCCGTCTCCGGACGGGCGCTGGCCGCCCACCACATCGACGGGCTCCGCATCGACGTTCGCGACGGGATGGTCACCATGGCGGGATTATCTGAACCTGCCCTCGATTCAGCGACGTTGATTAGCGTCACGTGGGGCGTGGACGGTGTGGTGGGTGTGGTGAACCGGCTGACAACCGGCCGCGAGAGCGATCACTGACAACAGGGCGGGACACCACGGGCTCTTCCGTCGGCCGAGCGGCGGCGGGCACCGCGGCCGGTCGCGGCGACCTGGAGCCGCCGACCCGAGCGGTGCTGTCCGTCCGGCACGTCACGCGATATCGGGCCGGGGCACGTCGACTTACCCGTCCCTGGGTCTGGAGGCCGAACGGCCTTGCCCGGCCGACCGGAAGTCCCGGGTTCTCGGGTGGTGTCGGTACCAGTGGCGCCGTGGCGGGGTCCGGACGGCTCTGCCCGGGAGCGGCCGCCGACAGACAGGCTGGAAGGGATGGAGGAGGAGTTCTCATGAGCGGTCCCAAGACCAGCCGGACAGCCGACGTTCAGGTCCGCAACCGAGGGCAGGTGCCCGATGGCGCGGACGTGTACGCCCAGGGAAAGATGCTAGCGGTGATCGGCCACGTGCGCGGACCCGTGCTGACCGTGCGGGTGAAGCTCACGCAAGCCGTCAACACTTCGGCAAACCGTCCGGCCACGGCGGTATGCGGCGGACGGCCCCCACCGCAACAGCACGCCCAGCCGGACATCGAGGGACGGCGCAGGGCACGACCACCGTCAGCACCGGCATCACGTTCCCGCCGAAAAGCGCCGGATCGTGCGGCACAAGTCCTTCAGCCTGGTCCACCAGACGCCTGAGGACGCCGTGATCGACCTGGAAGCCATGGACCACGACTTCTGGCTCTTCACGGACCTGGCCTCCGGGCACGACAGCGTCGTCTACCGCGACGTCCGTACCGGGCGGCATCGCATGGCTTCGCTGGGACCTCTGGGTCAGGAACGGGAGGTCGACGGTCTGCTCGGCGTGAGCACGGTTCCCGTGCCAACGAGCAGTGTGACCGAGGCCGTTTCACGGTTGCACCTCACCGGGCTGCCTTTCGTCTTCTTCAACGACACGGCCACCGGCCGGGGCTGCGTCCTCTACCACCGCTACGAC
This sequence comes from Streptomyces sp. NPDC058880, assembly GCF_042742535.1. Classification (NCBI taxonomy): domain Bacteria; kingdom Bacillati; phylum Actinomycetota; class Actinomycetes; order Kitasatosporales; family Streptomycetaceae; genus Streptomyces; species Streptomyces sp. NPDC058880. The sequence goes on along the minus strand of NZ_JBHYMC010000038.1, from coordinate 6,782 downwards.
GGCCACTACGGGCTGATCACTCCGTCCCGGTAACACGTTCCGGGCGACGCCGCGCGCCCGGCCGCCGGTCCCCGGACCCGTGCCGCAAACCACCCGAAGACCCCTCACCCGGAGGAATCATGTCACGTACCGTCATCGCCGCTGTGGACGGCTCGGCCGAGTCGCTGGCCGCCGCGGACTGGGCCGCCCGCGAGGCACAGATGCGCCGCCTGCCCCTGCACCTCCTGCACGTCTGGCAGGACTGGTCACGGGCCTTCGCCCACGCCCCGTTCACTGGCCTGGACACCACGCCCTGTGAGGGGGCGACCGCCACACAGCACTACGCCGAGCAGGTCACCCACGACGCGTCCGACCGGCTGCGGGCCGCGCATCCCGGCCTGGACATCACCGTCGAGCAGGTGCACGGCCGCCCCGCGGAGGTGTTGCTGTCCGCCGCAGAGAAGGCGGAAGTCCTGGTCGTGGGTTCACGAGGGCTGGGTAGCCTGGCCGGCTTCCTGACCGGATCGGTGTCCCTGCCCGTCATCGCGCACGCGGAGCGTCCGGTCGTCGCTGTACGGGCCGGGGAACGGGCCGAGTGTGAACCGCTCCCCGGCACGGGCGGCCACCGGGAGCGCAAGGGGCAGTGCCTTGACGTGGTGCTCGGCCTCGACCTCTCCAGGCCGTGCGACGAGCTGCTCGCGTACGCCTTCGAAGCCGCCGCTGCCCGAGCGGCCACCCTGCGGGTCGTGCACGGCTGGAGCGTACCGGTGGTCGAAGGGTACGACCCTGCGGCGGCCGACCCCGGCCACGGCGTCGCGCCGGGACAGCGCGAGGCAAGCGCACTCACCGACGTACTGCGGTCGTGGCGCGGCAAGTTCCCCCAGGTCGAGGTCAAGGAGCAGTGCCTGGTGGGACGGCCCGCGGGCCACCTTGTGGAAGCGTCGAAGGAAGCCTCGCTGGTGATCGTCGGACGGCGCATACGCCGGGCGGCGGTCGGAGCACACATCGGCCCGGTCGCCCACGCAGTGCTGCACCACGCCACGACGCCCGTGGCGGTCGTCCCTCATCTCTGATCGTCGCGAGCCGCACCCAGGACGGATACGCCCCGGTTGCGGTCCCCCGACGGACGCCGTCGCCCCTTGACACCAGGAGCCCTCGTCGCGCAGCTGCGCGACGAGGGCTCCTGGTGTGCTGCGACCGCAGTGGTCGGTGCGTTGCTTGTCGTACCGGGTGGAAAAGACGGAAACCACCTCGGCGAGGGGCGCGATGGGGCGGTCGGTCCGGGTCCACAGGCCGGCCGCGAAGGACCGTTGCGGCCGTCCCCGCCCTTCCCCCACCACCTCGACCACAGCGTCCGTGCAGGCCTTGCCCGCCCGCCTGCGCCGACGCAACTCTCAGGCCTGCCACCCCCGATGGGTGGCCGCCCGACGCCGTGAACGTATCCGCATCAGCAGCCGCAGTGACACGGCCATGCGGTGGAGGCGAGCGTCCCACCAGTGGCCCGTCGGCGCTCTCGCACTGCCAGTCCACAGCGAGGACGGGAACCGCGCCCGTGCAGTCGCTCCGATGGCCGGCAGTCCGGGCATGAGGTCCCACCTCCTTGAGCGGCCACGGACACCCTGCACTCGCCGGAGCTCACGGTCGCGGCCCGGAAAAGCGCCCAGGGCTCTGTCGGCACCGTCCGGCGGAGCCCACAGGTCCGCCTCGTGCCGGGCACACGACGGTGGCCGGCTGGTCGGTGTCCCGACCAGCCGGCCACTTGCCTGCCCGCAGCGATTCAGCGCACTGCCGCACCGAGTGCGAGGAATCCGGCGACGGCCACCAGCAGGGCGCCCATCAGTGGTGCCATGAAGCGCAGGTACCGGTCGTAGCGGATCTTGGCCAAGGCGAGGCCGCCCATGACGACGGCCGAGGTGGGCGTAACGAGGTTCACCCATCCGGAAGCCGACTGGTACGCGGTCACCACCAGGGCCCGGCTCACTCCGGCGAAGTCGGCCAGGGGGGCGAGGATGGGCATGGCGAGTGCCGCGTGGCCGGACGAGGAGGGGACGAAGAAGGCCAGCGGGAGATTCACCAGGAACATCAGGACGGCGAACACGCCGGAGGACGTGTCGGCCACAGCACTCCGCAGGACGTCGAGGATGGTGTCGGTGACACTGGCGTTGTTCATGATCACCGTGACTCCGCGGGCCAGCATGACGATCAACGCCGCTCCGATGAAGTCCCCTGCGCCGGCGGTGACGGCTTTCACCGTGCCCTTCTCGCCCAGGCCGCCGACCAGCCCCACGGCGACCGCCGCGACGATGAACAGAGCGGCGAGTTCGGGGAAGTACCAGCCGAGGGTGGGCAGGAAGGTGACGTGCAGATCGGACCAGGGGACGACGGCGAAGACCATGAAGAGGAACGCGGCCGCGAAGAGGTACAGGACCGTGCGCTGGCGACTCGTGAGCTTCGCCGCTTCGCTGCCCTCAGCCTTAATGCGGAGGTCGTCCTCGGTGAGGGGTGTCAGCGACCGGGAGGGGTCCTCGGTGACGCGGCGGGCGTAGCGCACGACGTATGCGGCTGCCAGGGCTGTCAGGCAGGCCCACATCACCAGTCGCAGGACGATGCCGTCTCCCGTGCCGATGCCGGCGCTGTCGGAGGCCACCCCGGTGGCAAAGGGGTTGACGGTCGAGGCGAGGGTGCCGACCCCGGCTCCCACCATGACGACTGTCGCGGCGACCATGCGGTCGTAGCCCAGGCCGAGCATCAGGGGGATCATCAGCCCGTAGAAGCCGAGGGTTTCCTCGGCCATGCCGTACGTGGTCCCGCCGAGGGAGAACACCGTCAGCAGGACCACGAGCAGCATGGTCCTGCGGTGGTGCAGTCGCTGCGCGAGGCGCGCCACTCCCGCCGTGAGGGCCCCGGTGCGCATCGTGACGGTGATGAACGCGCCCACGGCCAGGATGAAGAGGAACACGCCGGCCGCGCCCGCGAAGGAGCCGGTCCCGCCGGGTGCGGTGAGGCCGGTCCCGGAATCGGTGACGCCGTACAGACCGTTGACCGGGGCGAGGAACAGGTCTTTGAGCCGCTCCCAGAATCCGGTGGTCAGTTCTACGGAGTGGTAGGTGCCCGGTACGGGGCTGCCGTCCTTGGTGTCGTAGCGGCCGGCGGGGATGACGAACGTCAGGGCCCAGACTGCGACAGTGACGGCGATCAGGACGGTGAAGGCGGACGGGAACCGAAGCCGCCGTGGGGCGTCGGGCGCGCCGGAGTCCGTTCTGGCTCTGGCCGGCGGCGGGGATGCGGGTGCGCTCTGCAGGGTCATGTCAGGTCCTGTGTTCCGTCATGGCGGGCTTCGCGGTAGCTGCCGCTGGGTGTGACGACGGTGCCGGCGGCTCCGTCGAGGATGGCTCGGGCGTCTTCGAGAGCGCCGATGGCCGCCATTCCGCCGGTGAGCTCGACGAACCGGCACACGGCGTCGACCTTGGGGCCCATGGATCCGGCGGGGAACTGCTGGGCCCTCAGGGCCGCGGGCGTGGTCCGTCCGATGGGCTCGGCGCCGGGGGTGCCGTAGCCGAGCGAGACGTGGGGAACGTCCGTGAGCAGCAGGAGTGCGTCGGCGTCGAGCGCCTCGGCCAGGAGGGCGGCGGTGAGGTCCTTGTCCACCACGGCTTCGACGCCGGTCAGCTGCCCCTGTTCGTCACGGATCACCGGCACGCCGCCGCCTCCTGCGCACACGGCCACCGCTCCCGAGTTGAGCAGCAGCCGGATGAGCCGGGTCTCCACGACCCGTTGTGGACGGGGGGACGGTACGACGCGTCGCCAGTGGGCGCCGTCCTGCTTGACCGTCCAGCCGCGTTCGGCGGCCAGTCGATCCGCTTCGGTCCGGTCGTAGACCGGGCCCACGAATTTGGCCGGGTCGGTGAAGGCGGGGTCGGCCGCGGAGACAAGGGTCTGGTTGAGCAGGGCGCAGACCTGCCGTTCGGGCAGCGCGTTCTGCAGGGACTGGAGCAGCCAGTAGCCGATCATGCCCTGGGTCTCCGCGCCGAGGACGTCGAAGGGGTAGGGGCTGCTCAGGGAGCGGTCGGCGGCGCTCTGGAGAGCGAGCACGCCGACCTGAGGTCCGTTGCCGTGGGTGATGACGAGTTCGTGCTCGTGCGCGAGGGGGGCGAGCGCGGACACGGCGGCGCGGATGTTGGCGAGCTGCACGGCGGCGTCCGGCCGCTCCTCGCGGCGGAGCAGGGCGTTGCCGCCCAGTGCGACGACTACACGCATGACGTGTTCTCCGGAGGTCGAGGGGATGCCGGTTCAGTCGCCGAGGGTGGCGACGAGGACGGCCTTGATGGTGTGGAGCCGGTTCTCGGCCTGGTCGAACACGATGGAGTGCGAGGACTCGAAGACCTCGTCGGTGACCTCCAGTGCGGTCATGCCGGTCCGCGCAGCGATCTTGGCTCCGACGGTGGTGTCGCTGTTGTGGAAGGCCGGAAGGCAGTGCATGAACTTGACCGCCGGATTGCCCGTCGCCTCCAGAGTCTTCGTTGTCACCTGGTACGGCTTGAGCAGGGCTATGCGCTCGTCCCACATCTCCGGCGGCTCTCCCATGGAGAGCCATACATCGGTGTAGACGAAGTCGACGCCGGCCACGCCTTCGGTCACGTCCTCGGTCAGGGTGATCCGCGCGCCACTGACGGCCGCCGCCCGCCGCGCCTGGTCGACGACGTCGGAGGCGTTGTGCAGGGATCGCGGGCCGACCATGCGTACGTCCATGCCGAGCATCGCCGCGACGATCAGCAGGGAATTGCCGACGTTGTTCCTGGCGTCGCCCAGGTAGGCGAAGGACACCTGGTTCAGCGGTTTGTCGGTGTGCTCCCACATGGTGAGAACGTCGGCGAGTGACTGGGTGGGGTGCCACTGGTCCGTCAGGCCGTTCCAGACCGGAACGCCGGCGTGCTGGGCCAGTTCCTCCACCAGGCGCTGGTCGCTGCCCCGGTATTCGATCCCGTCGTAGTAGCGGCCGAGGACGCGTGCGGTGTCCTTGATGGACTCCTTGTGCCCGAGCTGGGAGCCGGCCGGGTCGAGGTAGGTCACGTGCGCGCCCTGCTGGTGCGCGGCCACTTCGAAGGCGCACCGGGTCCTCGTCGACGTCTTCTCGAAGATGACGGCGATGTTCCTGCCGCGCAGCCGCTGCTCCTCGCGCCCCTCACGGCGGGCCGTCTTGATGGAGGCGGAGAGTTCCAGCAGGTGGCGGAACTCCTCGGGAGTGAAGTCGAGTTCCTTCACGAACGGGCGCTGGTGCAGGTCGTCGTGCATGGCAAGCTCCTTGATATGTACGGGGTGTGTGCGACGGGCGGTGAGGGGGACGCGGGAGCGCGGGAGGGGTGGTCAGGCGGCCTCGCGCTCGATGGGGCAGGTCATGCACCGCGGACCACCACGGCCCCGGCCGAGTTCGCTGCCTCGCACGGTGATGACTTCGATCCCGCTCTTGCGCAGGTGAGTGTTGGTGGTCACGTTGCGCTCGTAGGCGACGACCACACCGGGCTCCACGGCCAGCACGTTGCAGCCGTCGTCCCACTGCTCCCGCTCGGCGGACCGCAGGTCCTGGCTCGGGGTGAGGACGTTGATGGAGGGCAGACCCAGCGCATCGGCGATGGCCCGGTCCATGTCCTCGGGGGCGTGGTCGGTGACCCTCAGGCCCTCCCCGCCGGCCCCCGGTTCGATCGTGGAGGAAGGCAGCATGCCGAGGCCGGCGTATCGGGTGAAGGTGTCGCCGCTGACCATCGTCATGACCGTGTCGAGGTGCATGAAGCTGCGGCTCTTCGGCAGGCTGACGGCCACGACCCGCTGGGCGGAACCCGCCGCGAACATGCGCAGGGCGAGATTCTCCACGGCCTGAGGCGTGGTGCGCTCGCTCATGCCGACGAGCACCGCGCCGTTGCCGATGACCAGGACGTCGCCGCCCTCGATGGTGGCGGGATAGGCTGCCTGCCCGTCGGCCCACCGGTGGAACTCCCCCTTCGTGAAGAGGGGGTGGTGCTGATAGAGGGCTTCGAAGTGAACCGTTTCACGGCGGCGTGCCCGCTTGTTCATCGGGTTGACGCTCACGCCGTCGTACACCCAGCACGAGGTGTCGCGGGTGAACAGATGGTTGGGCAGCGGCGCGAGGAGGAAGTCGTCGGGCGACATGGCGTGCAGGCGTACGCTCGGTATCGGGCCCGTGCGCTCGAGCAGTTCCGCCTTGGTGACGCCGCCGATGAGGCAGGTGGACAGGGCGGCCGGCTCCAGGGAGTCGAAGTGCGTGCGGAGCCGGTCGGTGCCGAGGATGCCGAACTCGCGTTCGTCGAAGACCCGGTCCAACACGAGCTGCCGCGCTTCGATGCCGTCCAACGTCTCGGTAAGCAGGTCGGCGAGGAGGTGCACACGCACTCCGCGGTCCCGCAGGACATCGGCGAACGCGTCGTGCTCGTCGCGGGCGCGCTTGGCCCACAGCACGTCATCGAAGAGGAGCTCGTCCTTGTTGGTGGGCGTGAGGCGTGTCAGTTCGCGGTCGGGGCGGTGCAGGATGACCTGCTTCAGCCGGCCGGTCTCGGAGTCGACGTGAAACGTCATGGGGTCCCCCGGAGATGAGACGGAAGGTGCGCTCGACGGGCGCCGTAATGGGATGTGCACCCGGCCGGGCGTCCTCTGGGGGCGCCTCGGGGAGCACTTGAACTCTGTCACTCGCGCCCCCTCATGCCCGGCGGCAACAGTCCCCGGTGGCGGGCCGGTCGGCACTCTCCGAGAGGTCCCGTTCGGTCGCTGCGCAGGGCCGAAGGGCCCTGCGC
>NZ_JBHYMC010000037.1:0-62863 GCF_042742535.1 Streptomyces sp. NPDC058880 | reverse complement strand
GGCCGCGGTGGCGTATGTGGGAGGTTCGGGAGCCGGTGAGGCTCAGAGGTTGCCGCGCTTCTCCTGCTCGCGCTCGATGGCCTCGAACAGCGCCTTGAAGTTGCCCTTGCCGAAGCCCATCGAGCCGTGGCGCTCGATGATCTCGAAGAAGACCGTCGGGCGGTCCTGCACCGGCTTGGTGAAGATCTGCAGCAGGTAGCCGTCCTCGTCGCGGTCGGCGAGGATCTTCAGCTCGCGCAGCTCGTCGATCGGCACGCGGGTGTCGCCGACCCACTCGCCGAGCGTGTCGTAGTAGGTGTCCGGGACGGACAGGAACTGGACGCCCGCCGCGCGCATCGAGCGGACCGTGGAGACGATGTCGTTCGAGGCCAGCGCGATGTGCTGGACGCCCGGCCCGTTGTAGAACTCCAGGTACTCGTCGATCTGCGACTTCTTCTTCGCGATCGCCGGCTCGTTGATCGGGAACTTGACCTTCTTGGTGCCGTCCGCGACCACCTTGGACATCAGCGCCGAGTACTCGGTCGCGATGTCGTCGCCCACGAACTCCTTCATGTTCGTGAAGCCCATGACCTTGTTGTAGAAGGCGACCCACTCGTTCATCCGGCCGAGTTCCACGTTGCCGACGCAGTGGTCGATGGCCTGGAAGGTGCGCTTGGCCGGGGCCTCGACCATCGGCTCGACGGCCACGTAGCCCGGCAGGTAGGGGCCGGTGTAGTCGCCGCGCTCCACCAGGGTGTGGCGGGTCTGGCCGTAGGTCGCGATCGCGGCCAGCACCACCGTGCCGTGCTCGTCCTTGACCTCGTACGGCTCGTCCAGGCCGCGGGCGCCCTGCTCGACGGCGTACGCGTAGGCGGCGCGGGCGTCGGGGACCTCGATGGCGAGGTCGATGACGCCGTCGCCGTGCTCGGTGACGTGCTCGGCGAGGAAGCGGCCGTGGTCGGTCGTCGCCTTGATGACCGAGGTCAGCACGAAGCGGGCGGAGCCGTTGGTCAGCACGTAGCTGGCCGTCTCGCGGCTGCCGTTCTCCGGTCCGGAGTAGGCGACGAGCTTCATGCCGAAGGCGGTCGAGTAGTAGTGCGCGGCCTGCTTGGCGTTGCCGACGGCGAAGACGACCGCGTCCATGCCCTTCACCGGGAACGGGTCCGCCTCACGCGCGGTGTGCGGGGTGGTTTCGAGGTTCGCCAGAGACTCAGTCATGAGCGCAGATTCCCGCCGATCCACAAGCTGCGCAATAGTTTCCTGAATGACTGTACAAACTGCACAGCATGGCCGGACCATGGCTAAGACATCTGTGCACTATGACCACCCGTGCGTACGCGTGGGCACCCGGAGGCATCCATGGGCATCGACGATCTCGACGGCCGGCTCATCGTCCTGCTGGCGCGCGAGCCCCGGATCGGGGTGCTGGAGGCCTCGCGCCGGCTGGGCGTGGCCCGCGGGACGGTCCAGGCACGCCTGGACCGGCTCCAGTCCGGCGGGGTCATCCGCGGATTCGGGCCACAGGTCGACCCGACGGCCCTGGGGTACCCGGTGACCGCCTTCGCCACGCTGGAGATCAAGCAGGGCCAGGGAGCCGACGTTAGGGCGCACCTGGACGGGGTCCCGGAGGTGCTGGAGCTGCACACCACCACCGGGCACGGGGACATGCTGTGCCGGCTGGTGGCCCGCTCCAACGCCGATCTCCAGCGGGTGATCGACCGCGTCGTCGGCTTCGACGGGATCGTCCGGGCCTCGACGGCGATCGTGATGGAGAACCCGGTGCCCTTCCGGATCATCCCGCTGGTGGAGCAGGCGGCCGGGGACGACGCCCGGACCCGGTGACGCGGGGCGTGACGCACGGAGTTCTATGCAAAGGATTCTCTGCAAAAACCGTTGCAGAGAATTCTTTGCATCTCTAGGGTCGGGGCATGCCCGAGAGCCGACCCCAAAGCCGTCCCGAAAGCGCACCCTCCGCGGGCCGCGAGCCCGTGACGCCCAGCCTGCGCATGCTCGACGCCCGCGCCCTGCGCGGCCTCGCCCACCCCCTGCGGATGCTGCTGCTGGCCGAGCTACGCCGGGAGGGCCCCGCCACCGCCTCCCGGCTGGCCGAACGCCTCGGGGAGTCCAGCGGATCCACCAGCTACCACCTGCGCCAGCTGGCCGCACACGGCTTCGTCGAGGACGCCGTCGGCCACGGCAAGGGGCGGGAACGCTGGTGGCAGGCCGTGCACGAGGGCACCGGCTTCGACGGATCGCTGATCCACGACACCGACCCGGCCACGAGCAGCGCGGCCGCGCTCTTCCTGCAGACCGTCGCCGCCAACCACACCCAGGAGGTCTCGGCCTGGGTCGCCGAGGCCTCGGCCCGGCTGGGCCGCTGGGAATCCGGCGCCGACCTCAGCGACTTCACCCTGCGGCTGTCGCCCGGGCAGAGCGAGGAACTGATCGGCCGGCTGCACGACGTGATCAACACCTACCGGGACCTGCCCGAGACGGAGGACACCCGCACCGTCCGCGTCCACACGCACGTCCTGCCGCGTTCCGCTTCCGAGTAGCCGCCCCGCCGGCGGCCGCCCGCCGCACCGCGTACCGGTCCGCCGCGCCACCACCGCCGCACCGAAGGAGTCCTGCCGTGCCCGCCGCCGTCCCTGCCCGCAGCCGGGCCTTACGCTCCACGAGCCGGCGCCCGCTGGCCGCCGTACTGGCCGCCAACACCGTCTCCATCGCGGGCAGTTCCCTCACCCTCATCGGCGTCCCGTGGTTCGTCCTCCAGACCACCGGCAGCCCCGGCCGGGCCGGGGTCGTCGCCTTCTGCGCCACCCTGCCCGTCATCGTGGCCGCCCTGGTCGGCGGACCGATCATCGACCGGATCGGCCGCCGCCGGGTCTCCGCCGCCTCCGACCTGATCTGCGGCCTGTCCGTCGGCGCGATCCCCCTGCTGCACCACCTGGGCGTGCTGGAGTTCTGGATGCTGTGCGCGCTGATGGCCGTCGGCGGCCTGGTGCACACCCCGGGGCTGACCGCCCGGGGGGTGCTCCTGCCCGACCTCGCCGAACACGCCGGCACCACCCTCTCCCGGGCCGCCAGCCTCTACGACGCGGTCTCGCGCGGCGCCCGGATGCTCGGGGCCGCGGTGGCGGGCCTGCTGATCGCAGCGTTCGGCGCCGAGGCGGTGCTGCTGCTGGACGCGGCCACCTTCGGGGTGTCGGCGCTGCTCGTGTCCGCCTTCCTACGCGGGGTCCCGGCCGCCGAACCGCAACGGGCCGCGGGCACCGTCTCGTTCGCCGCCTACCGCACGGAACTCGCCGAGGGATGGGCCTTCCTGGCCCGCTCCCGGCTGCTGCTGGGCATCACCGTGATGGTCATGATGACCAACGGCCTGGACCAGGGCTGGTCCTCGGTGCTGCTGCCCGTGCACGGCCGGGACGTCCTGGGCGGCGCCACCACCATCGGCCTGATGATCTCCCTCTTCGGCGGCTTCGCCCTGCTGGGCGCCCTGCTCTACGGAGCGTGGGGCGAGCGGTTCCCGCGCCGGGCGGTGTTCGCGGCCGCCTTCCTGGTGTCCGGCGCGACCCGCTACGTCGTCGCCGCGCTCACCGACACCACGCTGCCGCTCGCGGTGACGATGGCACTGGCCGGCCTCGGCGCGGGCATGCTGAACCCGATCCTGTCCACGCTCGTCTACGAGCGGGTCCCGGAGGACCTGCGCAGCCGGGTCGCCGGGGTCACCACGGCGGGCTGTGAGCTCACCATGCCGGTGGGCGGCCTGGCGGCCGGACTGCTCGTCGGCGGCTTCGGAGTGCGCACGGCACTGCTGCTCTTCGGCGGCACGTACCTGCTCACGACGCTCGCCCCGCTGGTCTTCCCGGCCTGGCGCGGGATGGAGCGCGGGGCGGATGTCAGCAGGACGGGGCCGGCTGCCCCCGATTCAGTGCGCGAAGAGCGTTCACCGCACCCGTCAGTGAACTGACCGGCACCAGCCGCAGCCCCTCGGGCAGCTCCGACTGCGCGTCCGCGCACTCGTCCTTCGGGACGAGGAACACGGTGGCCCCGTCCCGCCGCGCGGCCTGGGTCTTCAGGGCCACTCCGCCGACGGCGCCGACGGTGCCGTCGGCGGTGATGGTGCCGGTACCGGCGATGGTGCGGCCGCCGGTGAGGTCGCCGCCGCTGCCGTCGCCGTCGAGCTTGTCGACGATGCCGAGGGAGAACAGCAGCCCGGCGCTCGGACCGCCGACGTCGGCGAGGTTGAGCTCGACCTTCACGTCCTGCGGATTCTTGTCGAGGAAGCCGAGGGCGGCGTCGGTGGCCGCCGACTGCGACTTGGCCATTTCCTCCAGATTGTGCTGCTCGATCTGCTCGTCGCTTCCGCCGGTGGAGTAGACGGCCTCCCGGGGCAGGACCGCATGGTCCGTCGCGAACCAGTGGCCGACGAGCTCGGGCAGCGTCACCGTCGAGGACGGCCCGGTGGCCCGGATGGTGGTCATCCGCAACTGGCCCTCGGTGTCCCGGACCGGCGCGCCGGACACGGTGATGACGGGCTTGCCCCGGTCGGACCCCAGCACGTCGGCCGTCGGCCCGGGCACGGCGACCACGAAGGGCAGCGGCGCGAAGGCCGCGGCGGCGAACAGCCCGACCACGGGTACGGCGCAGACGGCCAGGGCGGCGGGACGCGGCAGACGTGTGAGACGAGAGAGCACCCGCCCAATCTATCCGCCCCGCCGGCCCCGCAGACGCCCTCGGCCCCCGCCGCGCGCTCCGGCCCCGGCCGCACCGCCCGGTGCGTGCGATCGCACGGCGGAGGGCCGTCCTCGCACCGGGCCCGCTCGGACGGTCCCGACCACGCGGCGGACGTGCGTGCCGGGTGCCGCGGGGCAGGCGGGACGTCCGCGACCCGCCCTAGCGGAGGGCGTCGGCGACCTCGCGCGCCGCGTCGACGACCCGCGGTCCGACCCGCTCCGGCACGGCGTCGGCCAGCATGACGACGCCGACGCTGCCCTCCAGCCCGCTGATGCCCACCAGCGGTGCCGCGGCCCCACTGGCACCCGCTTCGAGCTCGCCGTGGGTCAGCGTGTACCCCGGCTCGATGAGGGAGCCCTGACGGGCGGCCAGGATCGCCCGCCCGGCGGCGCCCCGGTCCAGGGGGTGGCGGAAGCCGGCCCGGTAGGCCACGTGGTAGTCCGTCCACGTCGGCTCCACGACGGCGACGGCGAGGGCCTCGGTGCCGTCGACGAGGGTCAGGTGTGCGGTGGCACCTATGTCCTCGGCGAGGGACCGCAGCGCGGGCAGCGCGGCCTCACGCACGAGCGGGTGCACCTGCCGGCCCAGTCGCAGCACCCCGAGCCCGACCCTGGCCCGGCCACCGAGGTCGCGGCGGACCAGGGCGTGCTGTTCGAGGGTGGCCAGGAGCCGGTAGACGACCGTGCGGTTGACGCCGAGGCGGTTGGAGAGCTCGGTGACGGTCAGACCGTGGTCGGTGTCGGCGAGCAGTTTGAGGACCCTGAGCCCTCTGTCGAGAGTCTGGGAGGTTTCCGCGGTCACGACGCCTCTCCCTCTTTCGGTGAGCGGCGGTGACTCTCGGAATGGCGCGCCGCCGGTCCCACGGCGGCGCACAGGAGAGGCCGCCGGTAGCGGCCATTGCACCGGCTGCGCTCCCGCGGCGGCGCTGCCACGGTGCGTTCGATGCGGGGAATGTAGCGAGCAGGTCCGCTCAGCGGAAGGGCTCGTCCAGAATCCGGGCGCGAGCTACCCGTTTGTGCTATTTTCTGATCGCCTCAAGTGTCGTTTCGTGACAACGAATCGCACAGACGCGGAGACGGCGGTACGCGGACGGGGTCCGTGCGAACCTCCGCACGGACCCCGTCACACGTTCTGGGCGAACTCACCGCAGTCACCGCGGTCACCGCACATGCCGCAATAAGTGCAGTAAGCGGAGCAAGCGCGCCTACCGCATGCGGGTGGCCCACTCCTGCACCTTCTTGATGCGCTCGCGGATCTGCCCCGCCGTGGCCTCCGCACTCGGCGGCCCGCCGCACACACGGCGCAGCTCCGTGTGGATCACCCCGTGCGGCTTCCCGCTCTGGTGGACGTAGGCGCCCACCATCGTGTTGAGCGACTTCCGCAGCTCCAGCAGTTCCTTGTGGGAAACCACGGGCCTGCGATCGGCCGGCAGTTCCAGGAGGTCCGCTTCGGAGTCGGGCTTGCGCCGGCTGTGCGCGATCTGCCGGGACTGCCGCTTCTGCAGCAGCATCTGCACCTGGTCCGGCTCCAGCAGCCCGGGGATGCCGAGGTAGTCCTGCTCCTCCTCGCTGCCCGGGTGCGCCTGCATGCCGAACTCGGCCCCGTCGTAGAGGACCCGGTCGAAAACGGCGTCGGACTCCAGTGCCTCGAAGGACATCTGCTCGTCCTCGCCGGTGTCCTCGTCCTCCTGCCGGTTCGCCTCGTCCATCTCCTTCTCGGACTCGGCATACGGGTCCTCCTCGCCCTGCTTCTTCGGCCGGTCGAGCACGTGGTCGCGCTCGACCTCCATCTCGTTGGCGAAGCCGAGCAGGTAGGGGATCGTCGGAAGGAAGACGGACGCCGTCTCGCCCCGCCTGCGCGAGCGCACGAAGCGTCCGATGGCCTGGGCGAAGAACAGCGGGGTGGAGATCGTGGTCGCGTACACGCCGACCGCGAGGCGCGGTACGTCGACGCCCTCGGACACCATGCGGACCGCAACCATCCAGCGGTCGTCGTTCGCGCTGAAGGTGTCGATGTTCTTCGACGCCCCCGTGTCGTCGGAGAGCACCAGGGTCGGCCTCGTCCCGGTGATCTCCCGGATCAGCTTGGCGTACGCGCGCGCCGAGTCCTGATCGGAGGCGATGACGAGGCCGCCCGCGTCGGGGATGCCCTTGCGGACCTCGGTGAGCCGCTGGTCGGCGGCGCGCAGCACGTTGGGCATCCAGTCGCCGCGCGGGTCCAGGGCCGTACGCCAGGCCTGCGAGATGGCGTCCTTCGTCATCGGCTCGCCCAGCCGCGCGGCGATCTCGTCGCCGGCCTTGGTCCGCCAGCGCATGTTGCCGCTGTAGGAGAGGAAGATGACCGGCCGGACGACGCCGTCACCGAGGGCGTTGCCGTAGCCGTAGGTGTAGTCGGCGGAGGACCGCCGGATGCCGTCGTTGCCCTCTTCGTAGGTCACGAACGGGATGGGATTGGTGTCGGAGCGGAAGGGCGTGCCGGTCAGCGCGAGCCGGCGGGTCGCCGGGTCGAAGGCCTCCAGGCAGGCCTCTCCCCAGGACTTCGAGTCTCCGGCGTGGTGGATCTCGTCGAGGATCACCAGGGTCTTGCGCTGCTCGCAGCGGTTGCGGTGGAGCATCGGGCGCACGCCGACGCCGGCGTAGGTGACGGCGACGCCGTGGTAGTCCTTGCTGAGCGGACCGGCCGAGTACTCGGGGTCCAGCCGGATTCCTATCCGGGCGGCGGCCTCCGCCCACTGCTTCTTCAGGTGCTCGGTGGGCGCGACGACGGTCACCTGCTGCACCACGTGGTGGTGCAGCAGCCAGGAGGCGAGGGTGAGGGCGAAGGTGGTCTTGCCTGCGCCGGGGGTGGCGACGGCGAGGAAATCCCGGGGCTGGTTCTGGATATAGCGATCCAGCGCTCCCTGCTGCCAGGCACGCAGCTTGCTGGCGGTGCCCCACGGGGCACGGCCGGGGAAGGCGGGTGAGAGATGGTGGGAGGCGGTAGTAGTCACGGTCTCCGGTTCGTGCTCTCGGCGGCGGTCGTACGTAGGACAACCGGGCCACCTTACCGGGGCGGGCCCGCCCCCCGCGGAGGGACAGGCCCGTGACCTCGGGCGGTGCGGCGAGCGTCACATCGCCTGCCTCAGCGCGCGAACCTCGGCAGCTGCGCAGCGATCTTGGGTACGTCGAGAGCCCCCTGGCACACGTCCAGCACGAACTGCTCGGCTTCGTCCACGTCGAACTCGGGGTCGAGCGGATGCCCGTTCATGTGGAGGAAGACCCAGGTCGCGTACCAGGCAATGCGCTTGTTCCCGTCTACCAGCCCGTGGTTGCGAGCCAGCGATTCCATCAGAGCCGCTGCCTTCTGCCAGATGTCCGGGTAGGCGTCCTGGCCGAACACACTCGCTTGCGGGCGCGCCAGTGCCGAGTCGAGGAGACCGTAGTCGCGCACTTCGTCCGCTCCGAGACGCTCCGCGAGGTTGAGTAGCTCGGGAAGCGTGAGGTAGTGCATCAGGCAAGCCTCCGGTTGAGCTCTGCGCTCGCCTTCAGCACATGCTCCGCCGCCTCGTTGAACAGTCGGGAGTGTTCGTTTATGGCCTTGATGACCGCGTCGTGCGCGAAGGACTGCATGCTCCGGCCCTCCGCCTCGGCGCGCTCACGCAGGGCGTCCAGCTCTTCTTCGGTGAATCTGACGTTGAGACCAGCCATGGAATGACGGTACCGCGCGGTACCACGCGGTGTCACGCGGTGTCACGCGGATTCGGGAGCCGGCTCCAACCGGGTCGCGACCCACGCCCCCACCAGCGCCACGCACGCCATCGGCAGGAACACGACCGCGAAGGCGGCGGGGTGCGAGGCTCCCGCCCCGCCGGCGGTCACCGCGTGCGCGGCCCCGACCGCTCCGCCGCCGAGCGCGGCGAAGGCGGCTCCGCCGGCGGCCAGCAGGACGACGTTCGCGAGCGCGTCGGAGATCTGCAGGGCGGCGGAGTTGGCACCGACCTCCTCCGGTGCGGACAGCTTCAGCAGCAGCACGCTCGTGGAACCGATCACCAGCCCCATCCCGAGACACCCCACGGCCCAGGCCGGGGCCAGCGTCCACACGGGCACGGACTCGATGAGCACGGCGGGTGCGGCCGCGATGGCCAGCGCCACCAGGACCATGCCGATCACCATCAGCCGCTGCCGGTAGGGCGCCGTCCGCCCCCGCGACTGCACCCATGAGCCGCCCGCCCAGGTCACCCCGCCGAGCGCGAGGGAAAAGCCGGCCATCGTCGGGCTCAGCCCCCGCTGGGTGACGAGCATGAGCGGTACGAAGCTCTCGGCGGCGATGAACGCCCCCGCCGCGACCCCGCGCAGCAGCACCACGGACGGCAGCCCGCGCCGGGCCAGGTACGTCCCGCGCGGCAGCAACCCCAGCACGGCCGGCACCAGCAGGGCCGCGCCGGCGACGCCCGGAACGAGCGAGAGCCACCGCAGGTCCTGGGCGGCGTACTGGAGCAGACCCGCCCCGACGGAGATCCCGAGCGCCAGCCGGATCCGCCGCCGGTCGAACGCCGCGGGCTCGCCGCCCACGGGACCGGAGGCGGTCCGGCGGATGGCGGGCAGCGCGACGACGAGGGGGACGACGACGAGCACGGGTATGCCGAGGAACACCCACCGCCAGCCGAGATGCTCGGTGACCGTCCCGGAGGCCAGCGGCCCGACGATGGAGGGGACGACCCAGCTGGCGGCGAAGGCAGCCATGATCGCGGGCCGCAGCCGCTCCTCGTAGGCCCGACTGACGACGACGTACAGCGCGACGATCACCAGCCCACCGCCGAAGCCCTGCACGGCGCGGCCGAGGACGAACACCCACATGGCGCCGGCGGTCCCGGAGACCACGAGCCCGAGGGCGAACGCGGCGATGCCGACCGTCAGCGGCTTCAGCGGCCCCTGCCGGTCGGCCCACTGCCCGGACAGGACCATGCCGAAGAGGCTGGTGGTGAAGTAGGCGGAGAAGGCGAAGGCGTACAGCCCGATCCCGTCGAGCTCACGGGCGGCGACGGGCATGGCCGTGCCGACGGCTGTCGCCTCGAAGGCGATGAGGAAGACGACCGAGATGATCCCGATGCTGAGCGTCCGGTACGCGGGCCCCATGACCCCGCCCTGCGACGGGGTCGGAAGGTCTGCGGTTCTCTGGGGCACGCGGGGCTCGAGGGCGCTCATCGCCCCAGAGTAAGGTGCACAGCCCCATTTCGACCCTGTCCGTTAGGCCGATCCCGCACTCGGCCCCGGGTCCTAGGACCACGCGCGCCGAGGGTGACTGCGGTCCGGGGCCTCGGCCTTTGCCTGCCTTGTCAGGCGCGGCACTGGTTCTGTCGCTTGGCGTAGTCGGCGTACTTCTGCATGAGTCCGGTGAGTAGCACGCGAGTATCGGTGGACTTCTTGCCACTTATGGACCCACTGAGCCACAGCTCCAGTTGGAAGGGCTCCTCGGATCCCTGGCAGGAGATTCCCGCTGCCGCACCCGTATCCCACACCTTGCCATTTTCAACGGCGGGAATCGACTCGGCGTTCAGGTCGTCCAGCGGCCAATGGAATTCTTGCCCGACGGGTTGCCACTTCGCCCAAGCCAGCACGCCGCTCTTGCCATCGACGTAGATGTTGCAGGTCGCGGCGCGTCGTTGCGAGTTCAGAGCGAGGTCGGCCGGAGAGTCGACCTTGACATCGTCACCCCTGCCCAGCAAGGGCGCGAGATCGGACGGCGTGAAGGCCCCGAAGCACGTCGACTCCGGCAGTCTTGACGCCACGGGCGCAGGCCCACCAGAGCAGCCCACCAGCAGCAGAGCCCCCGCCACGGGGAGGGCGGCGGCTCTGCGACGGGTAACGCCACGGGCAGCGCCTTCCGGCATCAAGAGCTCCCCTTCGAAGACGCCACGAGGTCCCGGCCTGCGCTGTAAGCGTTCGTCGTCGCGGTCCCCGCGACTCCGGCGAGTGCACCGATGGTCCGCTCGCTCATACCCGAACCCTCCGCCGCCTTCCGTACGGAAGCAGCAGCCGAAGCCCCGGCTGCCTGCTGCGCGTCGACGTACGCGGTAGCCGCAGCCTGGTCACTGTCGGCGGTCCTGTTCACGACGTCCTTCTTCGCGCCCTCGACCACACTCTCTGTGATGTCCTCTTGGAGCCACTCCACGATGTCACCGGCCAGCGGCACCATCTCCAGATACTTGCCGCCGGCGGCACTGATACCGCGGTTGATCCACTTTGCCGTGTCCTCGACGCCCTTGACGTACTCCTCCTGCTTATGACCGTTCCCGGCATACACCCCTTGGGACCGCGCTTCGGAGAGAATGCCCGCGATCTCACCGCCAGGGTGCACGGCGCTCTGGATACCTGCATCCAGGTCGGCGTACTCGTCGCGGTGAGCGATCACGTCGTTGACGAGTGTCGTGGTGAACGCCCGCTGAGAGTTCGTGATCGCACCATAAGCCTCGGGGTCCTGGCCCACAGCGCCCACGAAACTCGCCATCTGGGACTTGTCGAACTCGGCCATCACCCCATTGGCCTTGATCAATCCGCTGTTCTTCTCCGCCGCCGCCTGGATGTCCGGCATGTACTCCGCCGCCATCTGGCCGAAGTGCCCGGACAGCCCGTTCAGCGGGCCCTCCGGGTCACCCGGGTCGGCGTCGACCAGATCCGGCTCGTCGCCGATCTTCTCGACGATCCGTTCCATGACCGCCGCCATCTCCTTGGTGTGCGCGACCGGCGGCGCGTCCTCGTCGCCGGGGCCCCGGTGGGAGACGGCCGCCATCAGCGCGTCACCGAGGGCCTGTTGGGCCGGGCGGAGGTCGCCGGTCGGGACGATGTCGAAGCCGTCCATGTACGGCTTCTTGTCGAGCATGTAGTCGACCATGCCCCGGTCCTTGCCGTGCTGGCCGCCGACCGGCTTGTCGTCCTTCGTGACGATGCCGTCCTTGTTGCTGTCCTCGCGGACCGGCTCGTTGAAGAAGGCCGTCGCCGCGTCCGGGTTGTTGCCGAGTGCCTCCATGAGTCCAGTCAGTGGGTAGAAGCCGCGGCCGCCCTCCGACCCCTGATTGAGTACGGTCTCCAGGCCGATCGGCGTGTGGAACTCCCAGGCCTGCGGGTCCTCACGGTCCATGGCGACCATGTCGCGGCCCACAGAGGTCAGGAACTCCGTGTCGTACTTCCCCTCGCGCAGCAGCGCGCCGAGGGCCTGGTAGCCGTAGATCTGCCGGACACCGCCGAAGACATCCATCTCCTTACGCCCGGCCTTCATGAGCTGGGTCGTCCACGCCGCGTCGAGGTGGCCCGGCACGTCCTTGTGCGTGGCGAGGCCGAGCATCGCGCCCAGGTCGCTCTGGATGTTCGAGACCATGAGCGCCCGGTCCTTGCCGGCGGTACCCAAACTTGTCGCGTCCAGGGACATCGCGGAGTACATCTGCAGGGTGCCTTCGGCACCGATGGTCCGGAACAGGCCCGTCGAGAACTCGGGGTCGTCGCGGTTGTCGTCGAGCACTTCCTCCAGCTCGCGCAGCGCCTCGACGTTGCGGGCCGTGCCGCCCGCGCCGGTGACCTTCTTCATCAGGTCGGCTGCGCGGGAGACCTGTTCGGCGTCGAGGGTGGTGAACTTCGGTCCGCTGAAGTCGTGTTCGTCCGTCGTGTTCGCCTGGAGCACGCGGACTAGGGAGTCATCGGCGTCCTGAGCGTTCTCGACGGCCCGGTTGACCTGGGACTGCCAGGCGTTGCGGTTCGCGTTGAGGGTCTGCTGGTAGTCGGGGTCGTGGCGGGCCGCGTTCCGCTCGGCCTCGGTGGGCAGGGGGATGACGCTGACCCGCCCGGTGGCGTCGATCCGGAAACCGGCTGCGGGGGCTTCCGCCGCGAGCCTCTTCAGCTCATCCTGGGCGGCCTTGAAGGTGGCGTGCGCGTCGGCGAGGACCAGGTGCATGCCCTTGGCCGCCTTGGCCGCGTCCTCGAACTCCTTCGCCGTCTTGTCGACGAACCCGCGTGCCACTCCGGCGGTGATCCCGCTCCACTCGGCCTTGTCGGACTTCGCCTTCATGCCGTTGCGGGCAGCCTCGGCCATCTCGTCCAACTTACCGGCCATGGCCGTCCAGTCGGTGACCGCGGTCTGGAGCTTGTCCAGGGGCGCGTTCATCACGTTCTCGTACGTCAGCATGCGGACGCCTCGCCTACTTCAGGTACTTGTCGATGGCGGACGCCGTGAAGTCCGCGTGGAGCTGCTGCTCGTCCTTGGCGTGGGAGGAGAGCGAGTAGTTGAGGCCGTTGGAGATGTTGGCGCAGGCGGCCACCAGGGTCTTCACCTGGCTCTCCCAGAGGGTGTTGGCTTTGAGCAGGGCGGCCCCGCTCGCGAATCCCTCCCGGGTGAGCGCCCCGGCAGCCTCGGCGGTCGCGGTGGCGGCGTGCTTGCCGTCGGTCTGCAGTCGGGTGTGCAGCTTGTACGCCTCGGAGCCGATCGCTCCGATCTGGTCCTGGTTGAGCGCGAGATCAGCGCCGCCGGATCCGGCGGGTCTGCCGGGGTTGGGTTCGGCGGGGGCCTGGTTGAGCCGCATCGTGACATTGGCGGTGGCCGTGGCGCGGGCCGCCGACCACTCTTCGTCGAACGACATCGCGCGAACCTCCGAGTCGGAACGGATCAGACCAGATCAGATCAACGGTTACGGCGTACGACGACGACCGCGGTCACGGCCCCGCCGATGAGCACGCACGCCCCCAGCCCGAGCCCGACCCAGAGGAGCGAGCTGCCGCTCTTCGTCTCCTCGGCAGCGGCGGGCTTGGATGTCGGTGGGCCGGTGGGGGCGGCCGCTGAGGGCTTGCCGCCGCTGGCCGCCGCAGCCAGGTCGGGCAACGGATAGACATCGGCGGGACCGGGGTCCCCGGGCGTTTGCAGGGCGACTCGGGGGCGGACGATGCCGTAGCCGATGTAGTCGTTGCGCTGAGAGCCGTCGACGGGCTTGCCCGCCGTATTCAGGAGGACCCGAAGGACCTGGTTGTTGGTCCACTCGGGGTGGGCGGACCAGAGGAGGGCGGCGGAGGCCGATGCGAGGGCGGAGGCGTCACTGGTGCCGTGGGTCTTACATAGCCCTGACTTGCCAGTACATGCCGTGACGATGTCCACACCGGGCGCGGCGACGTCCACTTGGGGCCCGTGCTGCGACTCCTTGGTCGGCTCGCCCTCAGCATCTACAGCTCCTACACCCACCACCCCAGGAGTAGCGGCCGGATACTCGATCAAGTTGGTCGCATCTCCAGTGTTACCAGCAGCCGCGAAGATCAACTTGCCCTTTGAAAGGGCGTACCGCACGGCTTCAGCACGCGCTCGATCGTCCTCCGGCTTCCCCACAAGCCCTTGCGAAATGTTGATGACCTTGGCTTCGGAGTCCGCAGCAAATTTAATCGCCGCGACCAGATTCGGCGTCGTCGCGGTCTCGAATTGATCGGGCACCCTAATCGGGAGGATCTTGACACCAGGAGCTAGGCCATACGAACCGTCACCGCTGGGATGTTTTCCAGTAGCCCCGATCAGGGCAGCCATGCTGGTGCCGTGGCCAAAGTAGTCGTTGTCTCGACCAACCTCGGCGTCCGTAAAGGGAAAAGCCTTGCCGGGGAGGACTTGCCCCTCAAGCTCGGGGATCTGATTGACACCCGTATCGATCACCGCAACGGTGATCCCTTTACCATTAGCGATCTTCCAAATTTCGTCGGCCTTCATGGCGTCGAGATGCCATTGCCGCGACCGGATCGTCTCCGCTTGGGCCGGGGTCGCGGCAACCCCGGCCAGCAAGAGGCCCACCAAAGCCGCAGTCACCTTACGCATGTGCATCCCGTGCAACGTCCGTTCTGCTCAGTCGATCACAGGCGGAGCAACACGGCGGCTACCCTGCCAGGTCTCTTCGTCCTCTGTCAGATAGTCGGGGCGCTCTCCACCCTGATCGCTGCGTCGCTTGCCGGAACCCGGGGCACCCGCGCCCGCGTGCCCCACAGAACCCGCGCTGCCGCGCACGAGGCCTGAGCCGCCCTGGGTAAACGGCTGGCCGCTTGAAGCGGGACGACCAACGGGACCGGCCTGCCGTCCTCCGAGAACACCGCCCGGTTCCGTGGCCAGTCGACGCCCCACCGGGTGGCCTGCTTGGCTGCCGCCGAGACCGCCACCGACACCATGGCCCATCCCGCCGCCCAGCGGACGGCCAGCGTGAGCCCCCTCGCCAATAACCGTCCCGCGCGGAATCCCCGAGCTGGGTCCGGTAGCGGTAATGGGACGGCCACCCATGATCCCGGTGTCACGTGGGGGCATGCCAGGCATACCGGCCGCCTTGCCACCCGGCGCTCCTGGACCGGTCAGACTCGGGTACGGGCCGAGACCAGGACCGGTTCCTACGGGACCGGGTCCCTTCATTCCGCCTACCGGAGGGAAGGCCACAGGCGGGGCTACCGGTCCTGGCGTGGGGCCAACAGGGTTCAGGGGAAGCGAGCCACCCGGCGTGGTCGACACCGGAGACACCGGACGGTCGGGGAGTGCGGTGACGGCGTCGAGATCGACGTCCACCTCACGGTCCGGGATCGCCGGAGGCAAGGTCGGCGGAAGCGTGGCGCTCGGCCTCGACCCGGGACCGCTCACCGAACCCGTTTCGCTCACGGATCCGCTGTGGCCGACTGGGCTGGATGATCCGTATCCGGAACCACCCGAGTAGCTTCCTTGGGGGGAGCTACCACCCGGGCGGGCGATGTCTTCACTGCCTGAGTGGTCAACCGGCACGAACACACCCGGCGGCGGCGGGAAGGTCGGGATCTTCGTGTTGTCCATCTGTGTCGACGACTGCTCGTAGGACCCGGACAGCTTGTTCATCGCGTCCACGGCACGCGCGTGGTCTCCGCTCAGCTTCGACCAGGCCTCCTGCCCGAGCTGTACCGCGTCCGGGTCGTTGTGGTATTTGCGGGACGTCGCGAGGTCCTCCTTAAGACTCGCCTCCGCCGACGCGCTGTACTTCGGCATGTCCCCGGTGCCGTTCTTCGGCTTGACCTCACGCATGACCTGGGCCGTCTGCGTCAGGTACTTCCCGCTGGCCTCGCTGTAATCGGCCAGGACCAGCGTCGCGCTTCCGGTCTGGTTCACCCAGTTCTGGAAGGACTCGGCGGCCTCGCCCTCCCAACCCTTGACCCTGTGGTCCTTGAGCTTGTCGCCGATCTCCTTGATCGTCTTGGCCGCCTCGGTGAGCTGCGTCCCGAGGGCGCTGACCACCTCGTCGTCAAGCGCGGCGATCATCCCGTAGAGCTGTGCGTGTGTGTAGCCCTCGAACTCGCTCATCAGAAGTCGGCGCCCTTCCTCGTCCCGTTCGGCTGAGGCGCGTTCGACTCGGGCTGCGGGCTTTCCGCCGGCTTCTCCGCGTACGGGTCACGCTTCGGGACATACTGATCGTGAGCCTGCTTGGCCAGGAGAGCCATGCGGCGCTTCGTCTCCTCGTCCACCTCGCTGTAGCCCTTGCCCGCCCACTGAACTGCGATGCCCAGGGCCTCGATCTGCACCGCCAGCCCCTTCGACAGCTTCTGCAGCTCCGAGTGGACGGTGATGTAGGACTTGTTGAGCTTGTCGGCGGCCGGGAACCCCGTGCCCAGAGCGCCCGTCGGCAGCGTGCCGTCCGCCAGCTTTCCGTGGTGTGCCGGGGACTCCTGAAGCTTCGTCAGGAGTCCGTCCACCAGCTTCTGGTAGTCCTTCAGGTCGTCGTACTGGACCTGCAGGGCCGCGGCCCTCGCCTGCGCTTCCGCCTGGGCCCTGATGGATGCAGCGACGTCCCCCGATGAGACCATCGCCAGAATCCCGCCGTTGTCCTCTGCCACGATGGCCTCCCCGACTCCCCGTCTCCCCGCGGTCGCGGCGCGCGGCGCCGCTCCCCGTCCCCGTTCGCACCCGTTCGCACGTGTGCGCGCGCACTCTCGTCGATCACTCTAGCGACCGGCACCGACAGCCCCAAGTCCGGGGTTGCACGTGCAATGCGACTCACACGGTCACGAGTTGGGCACTCCCACCGCCGCGGACGGCCTGATCGGGAGCCTGTTGACCGGGCGGCCCGTGGCTGCGCGGACCGCCGAGGCGATCGCCGCCGGGGTCGTCACCACCGGGACCGCGCTCGCCGCCTTCGCGCCGAACGGGGCCACCACGTCGCGCTCCTCCACCAGCTTGACGATGCGGACCCTCGGGGCGTCCAGCGCAGTCGGCAGGGCATAGCCCGTCAGGTCGGGATGGCGGACCAGGCCGGCGACCGTACGGAGGTTCTCCGTCAGGGCCGCGCCCAGGCCCTGGGTGACGCCCGCTTCGATCCGGGCCTCCAGGCGGCGGGGGTTCAGGACGCGGCCGACGTCCTGGGCCACCGCGAGCTCCACCACCCGTACCGAGCCCAGCTCGATGTCCACGTCCACCACCGCGCGGATCGCGCAGAAGGCGAGGCCCACGAACGCGTCGCCCTGGCCGTCCGCGTCCAGCGGCTCCGTCGGGTGGGGGCGGCACTGGGCGGTCGCCCAGAGTTCTTTGCCCGCCATCGCCTCCGCGACCGACATCGAGAACGCGCCGTCGTACGAGGTGATGCGGCCGTCCTGGATCTGCAGGAGCTCGGTGGACATGCCCAGCTTGTGGGCCATCGGCTGCAGCAGCTGGGTGCGGACCATCTTCGCGGCCCGCTCCACCGCGCCGCCCGACACCCACGTGTGCCGGCCGTGCGCCGACGGGCCGGCGGGCGGCTGGTCGGTGTCCACCGGGGCCACCACCACTTCGTCGACGCCCAGGACCTCCTGGACGATCTGGCGCGCCAGCGTGCCGAAGCCCTGGCCGGTGTCGACCGCGGCGCAGATGACCGTGGCCGCGCCGCCCACGACCTTCACCGTGGCGGTGGAGACCTCGTCGGCGCCCTCGGCGCCGAGCATGTGCACCATGCCGACCCCGTAACCGACACCGCGCCGCACCGCACCGGGCTCGCCCGCGCCCTCCGGGCCACCGGGCAGCAGCCACTCGTCCTCGGGGGCGTCCTTGGGCAGCGCGGGCAGTTCGAAATCGCGCACCGCGCGGAGCAGTTCGGCCACGGGGGCCGGGCAGGTCACCGTCTGGCCCGTCGGGAGGAGGTCTCCGGTCGCCAGGACGTTGCGCAGACGCAGTTCGGCGCCGTCGATGCCGAGGGCGGCCGCGAGCTTGTCCATCTGGCCCTCGTACGCGGCGCACACCTGCATGGCGCCCTCGCCTCGGACGTGGCCCGACGGCGGGTTGTTGGTGCGTACGACCCAGCCCTCGACGAAGGCGTGCGGGACGACGTACGGGCCGCAGGCGAAGGCCACCGCCGCGGCCAGGGATTCCGCGGAGGCGTCGGCGTACGCACCCGCGTCCATCAGGATCTGCGCCTCGACCTTGACCAGACGGCCCTCCGCGTCCGCGTGGTGGCGGTAGCGCAGCAGGGTCGGGTGGCGGTGGGTGTGGCCGAGGAAGGACTCCTCGCGGGTGGCGGCCAGTTTCACTGGGCAGCCCGTGCGCAGCGCGAGCAGGCCGAGCGGGAGCTGGAAGGCGGCGTCCTCGCGGTCGGCCGTCGCGCCCGGCACGCCGGTGACGACGACGCGCACGCGGTCCGGTTCCAGGCCGAAGCAGGCGGCGGCCAGGTCGCGGTCGGTGTGCGGGTCGGTGGAGGCGGTGTAGAGCTCGACGCCGCCGTCGGGGCGGGGCACGGCCAGTCCGGCCTCGGCGCCGATCGGGGCGGGGTCCTGGCGGCCGATCCGGTACAGGCCCTCGACGACGACTTCGCCGGTGGCCTCCGGGTCGCCGTAGCGCAGCGGGATGTGTCGGATCAGGTTGCCGTCGGGGTGGAGGGCGGGGGCGCCGAAGGACTGCTCGGGGTCGGTGACCGGGTCGAGGAGCTCGTACTCGACGGCGATCGCTGCCGCGGCGAGGCGGGCGGTGTCGGGGTGGTCCGCGGCGACGGCGGCGATGGGCTCGCCGTGGTGGCGTACGACGTCGTGGGCGAACACCGGGCGGTCGGCGATCCGGCGGCCGTGGGTGGTGGCGCCCGGCACGTCGGCGTGGGTGACGACGGCGCGCACGCCGGGCATCTCCGCGGCGGCCTTGGTGTCGATGGAGAGGATCCGGGCGTGGGCGTGCGGGGAGCGCAGCACGGCGGCCCAGAGCAGGCCCTCGGCCCACAGGTCGGCGGCGTAGGGGAAGGTGCCCTCGGTCTTGGCGCGGGTGTCGGTGGCCTCGACGGAGGCTCCGATGCCGCGCGGTGCCTGCGGCTGTGCGGCGTCGGGCGCGCCCGGGGCCGCCATGGCCGTCACCGTGGCGTTCACGGCGGTCGTCGCCGTCGCCGTCGCCGCGTCCTGCCCGCTCACACCGTGCCTCCGTGGTGGATGCCGCCCTCGCCGGGCGCTGCCTGGTGCGGGATGCGCGGCTCCGGCGCGCCCTCGCCCTGGCCCTGAACGTGCCCGTGCCCCGGTTCCGGGGCCTGTGCCGCTGCCGCGGACGCTGCCGACGCGGCCTCGCGCCCTGCCACGACCTCGCGCACGGCCTCGACGACCCCCGCGTAGCCGGAGCAACGGCAGAGGTTGCCACACAGCGCTTGGCGGGTCTCCAGCTCGCTGGGGGCGTGGTTGCCTTCCAGCAGGTCATGGATGGTCATGGCCATGCCGGGTACGCAGAATCCGCACTGCACCGCACCCGACCTGCACAACGCCTGCTGCACGTCGGAGAGTTCCCCGCCCGCCGCGAGGCCCTCGACGGTGCGGACCTCACTGCCGGCGGCCGTGGCCGCCGGGACCAGGCAGGAGGCGACGAGCCGGCCGTCGACCTGCACGGCGCAGGCGCCGCACTCGCCCTGGGAACAGCCGTCCTTGGCGCCGGCGAGGCCGAGGCGCTCGCGCAGCACGTAGAGGAGGGACTCCCCGATCCAGGCCCCGGTGACGGGGCGGTCGGCGCCGTTGACGCGCAGCACGTAGGAGGCGTGGGGGTGCTCGTGGTGCACGTCGGCGGCGGGCCGGGGCTCTTCCGCGTACGCCGGCACCTCGGCCGGGACCCCTTCGCCGGTTCCCTCCGGCGGGAGCTCCGCCGCGCTGTCGGCGGTGTCCGCCACCGGCGTGGACGCGACCGGGACCTCCCCGCGGGCAGGGGCGGCCCCGGCGGGCGCCGAGCCCTCGGCGTCGGCGTGGTCCGGTGCGGGCCCCCGGCCCGCTTCGGCGAGGCCGGGGCCGTCCGCCGGGGCGGGCTCGGGCTCGGCGGTGTGGCCGGCCGGGGCGGGCTCGGGCTCGCGCTCGGCGCGCTCCGGCGCCTGCCCGAAGGCGGCGAAACCGTGCCCGTCAGTGTCCGCGGGATGCGGAGGGTGCACGGTGTGCCCGGTGTGCCCGGTGTGTCCGAGGTGCGCGGCGTGTTCGGGGTACGCGGCCGGGTCGGAGTGCCCGCCGTGTTCGCCGTGTTCGGCGCTCCCGAAGAACGCGGCGTGCCCGCCGTGTTCGGCGTGCCCGCCGTGAGCGGGCTGGGCGAAGTGCTCCGGCTCGGCCGGCTGCGCGGCATCCGCGCCCGGGGCCTGGACATGCGCCCCACCGAAGGGGTCCGCACCGCCGGCCGCCGCGGACGGCTCCTGCGCCGGGGCTCCCGGGTGCGGCCGCTCCCCCGCGTGTGCCGTCGCCGCGGGTCCGTGCGCGGCCTCGATGTCGTGCGGCGCCCGGTGCGCGGGCTCGGCCTCCTGCAGCGCGGTCCCCACGCCGGGCCCGCCCAGCACCCGCGGCCCGCGCCCCGCGACGCCCACACCGGGCCCGCCGAGCAGGCGTCCGGCGGCGTGCGCCGTGGCGGCTGCGGCGGCCGAAGCGGCGGCGGCCTCGTCCGTGCCCGGCAGGACACCGGCGTCCTGGGCCTGCGTCCGGGCCTGGCCCTGGTCCGGCCCGGCGGCCGGCTGCTGCTGCGTCAGGTAGGCCCACGGTGCCGGGGCACCGCCGGGCAGGGTCGCCGGGGCCTGGCTCCAGTCCGCGTCCAGGCTGCCGCCCGTGCGGAAGTCGCCCTGCTGCCGGGCGGGGTCGGAAACGTCCCACTGGCCGGTCGCCGAGGGCGCCTCCGCGGGCTCGCGCACCGCGTCGGGGAAGCGCCACTCCGCCGTCGCGCCCGGGTCGCGATCCGGGTCGTGATCCGGGTTGTGATCCGGGTTGTGATCCGGGTTGTGATCCGGGTTGTGATCCGGCGCGGAGTCGGGCTCGGACTCGGCGAACGCGGCGGCCACCGACGCCGGGATGGGGATCGTCGCGGGGATCGGCCCGCCGACGGACCCGCCCGCCGGACCGGCAGCGGAACCGGACCGGGAAGCCGCACCCGCGCCCGCGGAGGCCCCCGACGCGTCCCCGCCCGTCTCCGGCCACTGCGCCGGGACCGCCCACGTGCCCGTGGCCGCCGGGTCCGTACTGGCCGAGCCCAGCGGCACGATCATCGGCGGCGGTACATAGCCGTGCCCGGGTGCCGCGAGCGGCTCGCCGGTGCCGAGCGCGTCCAGCATGTCCTGCGGCAGCTTCACGAAGGCCGTGGCGTCCGAGTCGTACTCGCCGCCCTGCGGGACCGGTTCCCAGCCCCAGCCCGCCGTGCCGTTCCCCTGGGTCACGTTCTCGTTCTCGTTCTCGCTCATGAGGTCAGCGCCCTTCCGAGGGCCCTGCGTGCCAGTACCGCCACCGTCCGCCGCAGGTGCAGTACGCCGGGAGCCACCGGCTCCCCCTGGTCGGGGACGCAGGCGGCCGCGACGTACTCGCCGAAGGCCTCCAGGGCCTCGGGGGCCAGGTTCCGCCCGCCGTCCCAGTCGATCAGCGAGGCCACCCACTGCTCGGCCTCCAGCGGCCGCAGCGGCATGGGCGCCACGGCGCCGATCGCACAGCGAACGCCGCGCCGGGCCGGGTCCAGCACCAGGCCGACGGACGCCACCGCACGCCCCGGGCCCGTGCGCCCGGTGGCCTTGAGGAACACCTGCGGGGCGTGCAGCAGCGGCACCCGGACGAAGCCGATGAGTTCGCCGGGCCGCAGCATCTCCCGCCCGGCCAGCAGGTGGGAGACCGGGATCTCGCGCTGCCCGTCCGGGCCGGCGATGACCAGTACGGCCTCCAGCGCGGCCAGCACGGGCAGCGCGTCACCAGTGGGCGCCGCGGTGGCGATGTTCCCGCCGAGGGTGCCGGCGTTGCGGATCTGCGGGGGCCCGGCCGCGCGCGCGGCGGCCGCGAGCGCGGGGATCAGGGCGGCGAAGTCCGGACGTCCCATCCGGGCGTGGGTGAGGCCCGCGCCGAGCAGCGCGTGGCCGTCCTGGTACTGCCAGCCGCGGATCTCGTTGATCCGGCCCAGGCCGACGAGCGCGGCGGGCCGCAGGAGCCCGGCGTTGACCGCGGCCATGAGGTCGGTGCCGCCCGCGACGGGAACGGCGGCGGGCATGGCGGTGAGCGCCGCGACGGCCTCGTCGAGCGAGGCCGGCAGCGTCACGGACTGCGCCGCCTGCCGGCCCTGAGCCCCCTGGGGTGAATCAGGTGCGTGCGGTGCGTGCGGTGCGTGCGTGGTCAACCCAGCTGCCCCTTCCCGATGTCCCGGTCCTGGCGCTCACGCCTGTCCGCCGTACGGTACGTGCTCACCGCCGGGACGTGGCAACTCTGGCACATGTTCCGGGCCGCCCGGCGCGAGGGTCCTCCCCGTGCCCCGCGGTCACGGTCGGTGTCCCGTACGGGGTGGAGGGCCCGGTCGCACCGCCTTCGACAGCGACCCTCCCCTATTGCCCGGTTTTACCCGTATAGCGGGAAATCGAGGCAGAGTTCCCAACCCGTCCCCCTGCCGTTCAGGGAGGCCGCTCCGCCCCCGTGTCACACGTTCGGGGGCGGGCCCTCGACGGGGCGCCCGAGCACGCCGGGCCGCCGCTGCCACGGCAACGGGCCGCCCGGCGGCCGGTAGCCGACACCTTGGGCGTCCAACCGCCCGTAGTGCGCGTCCATGCGCGCCTCGAAGTCCGCGAAGTCGCGCTCCTCGGGCGCCGGCTGCCATGACCACACCACCTCCGCGAAGGCCGCCAGCCGCGGGAACACCTGGTAGTCGACCCGACCCTGGTCCTCCGTCACCTCGGTCCACAGGTTGGCCTGGGCGCCCAACACCCGGGCGGCGGCCTCCGGCGACAGCTTCGGCGGCACCGGCTCGAAGCGGTACACGTCCTCCAGCGAGCGGACGTATCCGATGGGCATCGGCTCGTCCCCGCCCGCCGCCTGACGGTGGTCCAGGTACACCTGCTGCTCGGGGCACATCACCACGTCGTGCCCGGCCTCAGCGGCGGCGATCCCGCCCGCGTAACCGCGCCACGAGGAGACGGCCGCGCCCGGCGCGAGCCCGCCCTCCAGGATCTCGTCCCATCCGATCAGCCGCCGCCCGCGTTCGGCGAGCCAGGTGTCGAAGTGCCGGATGAACCAGGACTGCAGCCCGTCCTCACCCTCGACGCCCAGCTCGCGGATCCGCTCCTGCGCGGCCGGGGACGCCTTCCACTGCGCCTTGGGGCACTCGTCGCCGCCCACGTGGACGAAGGGCGAGACCTCCGCCGGGAACAGCTCCAGCACCTCCTCGAAGACCCCCTCGTAGAACCGCAGCACGGCCTCGGTCGGCGCGAGGACGTTCTCGCAGACGCCCCAGTCGTCCCAGACCCCGAGCGCCGCGGTGTCGACCACGTCGGTGTTGCCCAGTTCCGGGTACGCGGCGATCGCCGCCTGCGAGTGCCCCGGCAGGTCGATCTCCGGAACCACCCGGACGTGCCGCTCGGCGGCGTACGCGACGATCTCGCGGATGTCGTCCTGGGTGTAGAAGCCGCCGTGCGGGGTCTCGTCCCACAACGGCGAGGCCCGGTGGCCGCGGCGGCTGCGGGCCCGCCAGCCGCCGATCCCGGTCAGTCGGGGGTGGCGCCCGATCTCGATCCGCCAGCCCTGGTCGTCGGTCAGGTGCAGGTGGAGCACGTTGAGCTTGTGGGCGGCGAGCAGGTCGATGTAGCGCAGCACGCCGTCCTTGGGCATGAAGTGCCGGGCGACGTCGAGCATCATCCCGCGCCAGCCGAACCGCGGGCCGTCCGCGACGCGGGCGTGCGGCAGGCTCCACGTCCGGCCGGGCAGTGGGGCCTTGCGGTACGCGTCGGGCCCGAGCAGCTGCCGCAGGGTCTGGGCGCCCCAGAACAGCCCGGCGGCCGTGGCCCCGGTCAGCTCCGCCCCGCCCTCCGAGATGTCGATCCGGTACGCCTCCGGACCGCGGTCGCCCGCCGCGTCCGAGTCGATCCGCAGCCGCAGCTCCGCGGCATCCCCTGCCCCGGCGGCGGCGGGCAGCGCCCAGCCGGTGGCGGCTCCGAGCTCCCGCCGGATCCAGCGGGCGACGGATCCGGTGCCGGGCCCGGCGTCGAGGACGGGCTCGGGTCCGAAGACGAAGCGGTGCCCGTCCCCGTCGGGGAGCAGCACCCGGGGTGCGGGGATCAGGCCCGTGCGGATCCGGTCCATGCGTCAGCCCTTCGCGACAGCCTGTTGCGCCCTGCGCAACACACGTTCCGCCGGGTGCTCGTCGCGCCGACCCTAACGCGCCCCGAAAGCACGGAAAAGGCCCCCGGCCGCACCGTGGTGCGCCGAGGGCCCGGTCCCGCGAACGGGAGGAGGAACGGTCGGACCTACTTGTCCTTGCCGCCCTTGTCCTTGTCCCCGCCGGGACCCATGGACTCGTAGATCTCCTTGCACATGGGGCAGACAGGGTACTTCTTCGGGTCCCGGCCCGGTACCCAGACCTTGCCGCAGAGCGCGACGACGGGGGTCCCGTCGAGCGCGCTCGCCATGATCTTGTCCTTCTGGACGTAGTGGGCGAAGCGCTCGTGGTCGCCGTCACCGTGCGACACCTGCGGCGTCGGCTCTACGAGGGTCCCCGTGCCAGTCCCGCGCTCGGGCTCAAGAGTGCTCATGGAACCCAGGGTACTTAACCCCGCGCCCGTCAGTTGAGCGACGGGTCGTCCGGATAGGTGGCGACCATCGCGAGTTCGCTGCGCTGGCGGCGCAGCACCGACCGCCACAGCCGCTCCGGGTCGGGTGAGGACACGTCCCCGGGCTCCGACTCCACCACGTACCAGGCGCCCTCGCCGAGCTCCCGCTCCAGCTGGCCCGGCCCCCAGCCGGAGTAGCCGGCGAAGATGCGCAGGCCCCCGAGGGCCGGGGCCAGCAGCTCCGGCGGCGCCTCCAGGTCGACCAGCCCGATCGCCCCGTGCACCCGGCGCCAGCCGAGCGGCCCCTCCTCGCCCGGGATGACGGCGAGCCCGAGAGCCGAGTCCAGCGCCACCGGCCCGCCCTGGAAGACCACGCCGGGGGCACCGGCCAGGGGCGCCCAGGGCTGCAGTACGTCGCCGACGCCCACCGGGGTCGGCCGGTTGAGGACAACGCCGAGCGAGCCCTGCTCGTCGTGGTCGAGCAGCAGCACCACCGCGCGGTCGAAGTTCGGGTCCGCGAGGGCGGGGGTGGCCACGAGCAGCCGCCCTGTGAGGGAGGACACCTCGGTCATGCCGCCATGATCCCCCACATCACCCCTTCGCGGGGAGCGGGCGGGCGGATCGGACCGCCCGCAGTTCAGGGCGCACAGCGGCGGCGGGGAGCGCGCACGGACGGAGCAGCCGGAACGCGACACTCCGCCATGTGGTGGATACGGAGGGTGTTGTACCGAATTCATGACAGTCCTACGGCCACGTCACCCTTACGAACAAGGGGGTGATGGCCCTTACCCTTTTCCCTGATCCCCCTGCCCACCCTCTCCGGAACGCGAGATTCATGACCGGCATCAGTGACGATGTACTGCTTGTCCACGGCGGTACCCCGCTCGAGGGCGAGATCCGTGTCCGCGGTGCGAAGAACCTCGTGCCCAAGGCCATGGTCGCCGCTCTGCTCGGCAGCGAACCCAGCCGGCTGCGCAACGTTCCCGACATCCGTGACGTGCGTGTCGTGCGAGGTCTGCTCCAGCTGCACGGGGTGACGGTCCGCCCCGGCGAGGAACCGGGCGAGCTGGTGCTCGACCCCACCCACGTCGAGAGCGCCAACGTCGCCGACATCGACGCCCACGCGGGCTCTTCGCGCATCCCGATCCTCTTCTGCGGGCCCCTGCTGCACCGCCTCGGCCACGCCTTCATCCCGGGCCTCGGCGGCTGCGACATCGGCGGTCGGCCGATCGACTTCCACTTCGACGTGCTGCGCCAGTTCGGCGCGACGATCGAGAAGCGCGAGGGCGGCCAGTACCTGGAGGCCCCGCAGCGGCTGCGCGGCTGCAAGATCCGCCTGCCCTACCCCTCCGTCGGCTCGACCGAGCAGGTACTGCTGACGGCCGTCCTGGCCGAGGGCGTCACCGAGCTCAGCAACGCCGCCGTGGAGCCGGAGATCGAGGACCTCATCTGCGTGCTGCAGAAGATGGGCGCCATCATCTCCATGGACACCGACCGCACCATCCGGATCACCGGTGTGGAGCGGCTCGGCGGCTACAACCACAAGGCGCTCCCGGACCGCCTGGAGGCCGCTTCCTGGGCCTCCGCGGCCCTCGCCACCGGCGGCAACATCTACGTGCGCGGCGCCCAGCAGCGTTCGATGATGACCTTCCTGAACACGTACCGGAAGGTCGGCGGCGCCTTCGAGATCGACGACGACGGCATCCGCTTCTGGCACCCCGGCGGCCCGCTCAACGCCATCGCGCTCGAAACGGACGTGCACCCCGGCTTCCAGACCGACTGGCAGCAGCCGCTGGTCGTGGCCCTGACGCAGGCCTCCGGCCTCTCGATCGTCCACGAGACGGTCTACGAGTCCCGGCTCGGCTTCACCTCGGCGCTCAACCAGATGGGTGCTCACATCCAGCTGTACCGCGAGTGCCTGGGCGGCTCGGCCTGCCGCTTCGGCCAGCGCAACTTCCTGCACTCGGCGGTCGTCTCCGGCCCGACCAAGCTGCAGGGCGCCGATCTGGTCATCCCCGACCTGCGCGGCGGTTTCTCGTACCTGATCGCGGCGCTGGCCGCCGAGGGCACCTCCCGGGTCCACGGCATCGACCTGATCAACCGCGGCTACGAGAACTTCATGGAGAAGCTCGTCGAGCTCGGCGCGAAGGTCGAGCTTCCGGGCGGCGACCTCGTGTAACCCCCGCCGGTCCCGCGCGCCGCACTCCGCGTAAGGACGGCGAAAGCCCCCCGGCCCCCACAAGGGCCGGGGGGCTTTCGCATGCCCGTCCGCGGCCCGTCGGCGGCCCCGGGCCCCGGATCAGCCCCGAGGGGCCCTAGGGGGCCCTGCGGGGCGCTGCGGGGCGCTGCGGGGCGCTGCGGGGCGCTGCGGGGCGCTGACATGCCTCGCCCCGGTAGCGCCCGGATGGGCGGACAGGCGGAAGGGGGGGCCCCCCCCCCCGGGGGGGGCGCCCCGCGCCCGTGCGCGGGGTGGCGCGGGCCGGCGGGGCGGGGCGGGCGCGCGCGCGCGGCGGGGCGCACGGGCGCCCACCCCGCCCGGGGGTGGCCGCCCTTCGCCGTTCCACGTACTGCCGCGTCCCTGCGGTGCTCGGCATCCGGAAGGCCTCTGCGGCCCCCGGTGCCGGGGCAGGACTACTTGCCCTTGGCGGCTTCCTTGAGCTTGGAGCCCGCGGAGACCTTCACGCTGTAGCCGGCCGGGATCTGGATGGGGTCGCCGGTCTGCGGGTTGCGCGCGGTGCGAGCGGCACGGTGGGTGCGCTCGAAGGTCAGGAAGCCGGGGATGGTGACCTTCTCGTCGCCCTTGGCGACGATCTCGCCGACGGTCTCGGCGAGCGCGGCCAGAACGGCGTCGGCGTCCTTGCGGGTCACCTCGGCGCGCTCGGACAGAGCGGCCACCAGCTCACTGCGGTTCATGTTGTACTCCCGTGTTCAACTTGCCTTAGAGGCGTGAGATCGAAGCCGATGCTGCCAGGGCCCTAGGACAGTCCCCGGACCCGGGTCTGAACGTCAGACCCTCTCGCCCGGTTACGCATCCTGCCCCCACCAGCGGCGGGAAAGCGAATCCGGCACCCGCCGGGGTCACACGAAAAGCGCCACAGTCACGCCCCGGTGACACTCCGTCCGCACCCGAGGGATGCGAACAGCGGAGCACGTTGGCATCCCCGCAACCCTAGAGGCGGCCCAGCGGGCCCGCATCTCGCGACGCGCCGGGGATCAGGGAGCCGTGAGGCCCGTCACAGACCCGTTCTGCGCGGCCGAGGCGGCCTTGCGGACGGCGCCGGCGACCGCTCCGGCGACCTTGTCGTTGAACACCGACGGGATGATGTAGTTGGCGTTCAGCTCGTCCTCGCCGACGACATCGGCCAGCGCGGTCGCGGCGGCGAGCATCATGCTGGTGTTCACGGTGCGGGACTGGGCGTCCAACAGGCCGCGGAAGACACCCGGGAAGACCAGGACGTTGTTGATCTGGTTCGGGAAGTCGGAACGGCCGGTGGCGACCACGGCGGCCGTCTGGCGGGCCACGGCCGGGTCCACCTCGGGGTCCGGGTTCGCGAGCGCGAACACGATGGCGCCTTCCGCCATGGCGGCGACGTCCTCGCCGGACAGCACGTTCGGAGCCGAGACGCCGATGAACACGTCGGCGCCGACCACGGCCTCCTTCAAGGTGCCCGTGTAGCCCTCGGGGTTGGTGTTGTCCGCGATCCAGCGCAGCGGGGAGTCCACCGCGGCGTCGACGAGGTCGGGACGGCCCGCGTGCACGACGCCGTGGATGTCGGCGCTGACGGCGTTCTTCACGCCCGCCGCGAGGAGCAGCTTGAGGATGGCGGTGCCGGCCGCTCCAGCGCCCGACATCACGACCTTGACGTCCTCAACTGCCTTGCCCACCACGCGCAGCGCGTTGGTGAGGGCCGCGAGCACGACGATCGCGGTGCCGTGCTGGTCGTCGTGGAAGACGGGGATGTCGAGGGCCTCGCGCAGCCGGGCCTCGATCTCGAAGCAGCGCGGCGCGGAGATGTCCTCCAGATTGATGCCGGCGAAGCCCGGGGCGATGGCGCGGACGATCTCGACGATCTTGTCGGTGTCCTGGGTGTCGAGGCAGATCGGCCAGGCGTCGATGCCGGCGAAGCGCTTGAAGAGGGCGGCCTTGCCCTCCATGACGGGCAGCGCAGCCATCGGGCCGATGTTGCCCAGGCCCAGCACCGCGGAGCCGTCCGTCACGACTGCGACGGAGTTGCGCTTGATGGTGAGGCGGCGCGCGTCCTCGGGGTTCTCGGCGATGGCGGTGCACACGCGGGCGACACCCGGGGTGTAGACCATCGAGAGGTCGTCACGGTTACGGATGGGGTGCTTCGACGACATCTCGATCTTGCCGCCGAGGTGCATCAGGAACGTACGGTCGGAGACCTTGCCCAGGCTGACGCCCTCGATGCCGCGCAGCTTCTCCACGATCTCGTCGGCATGCGCGGTGGAGGTGGCGGCGATGGTGACGTCGATCCGCAGCTTCTCGTGGCCCGAGGCGGTCACGTCGAGGCCGGTGACCGAACCGCCGGAGGACTCCACGGCGGTGGTGAGCTGGGAGACCGCGGTTCCGCTCGCGGGCACTTCCAGCCGGACCGTCATCGAATACGAGACGCTGGGCGCCGTTGCCATGGCCGTGTTTCCTCTTCTGTCCCTGGTTCGCTTCACACACAGGGCCCGCGCTCCACAGCAGGTGCGGCAGGACCTGTTGTCCGATCGTCCCACCTACCAGCCGGTACAAGGTAACCAGCTACAAATTTCGGAAAGACTCTTCCACCATACGAGATACGAGGGGGGTTCGGAATGGTGGGGTCATACAAAACAGGTCCGCGCCCTCCACCTGTGGAGGGCGCGGACCTGGGGATGCATACGTTTGCGACACCGACCCGCCATGCTCGCCTCGCGGCAAGTGGTCGCTCTGAGCGACGAAGGTTGGGCCCGGGGGCTTGGATCGAGTCGGTGCCGTACCCAGGCTAACAAAGGATCGCCGAATGTGATCCCCCTGGTCGCGGTCGGTTGCCGGGACCACGCGCCCGGCTGCGGCCCATACGGCCGTACACGGCCGCTGAACAGCCCGGACACCCATCCGGGCCACGGGGCCGGACCATCCCCGGCTACGGCAGGAGCAGCTCGGGAACCCCGTCCGCGTCCGGCCCGTCCCCCTCGCCGGAGACCACCGTCAGCTGCTGCGTGGCACGGGTCAGCGCCACGTACAGGACCCGCAGGCCCGCCGGGGACTCCTCCGCGATCTCCGCCGGGGAGACGACCACCGTGGCGTCGTACTCCAGGCCCTTCGCCTCCAGGCTGCCCAGTGCCACGGCCCGTTCGCCGAGGTCGGCGAGCCAGCCCGCGGCCTCCGCCCTCCGGTCCATGGCCACCACCACGCCGACAGTGCCGTCCACCTGCTCCAGCAGCCGCCGGGTCTCCTCCCGCACCACGGCGCCCAGGTCGCCCGCCGCCGCCGTGAACCGCGGCCGGAGTCCCGTGGAGCGCACCGCCGACGGCGGCTCCATCCCGGGCATCGCCCGGCGCAGCACGCGGGACGCGACCTCGGCGACCTCGGCCGGGTTGCGGTAGTTGACCGTCAGCGTGAACCGCCGGCGCGGCCGGGACCCCAGGGCCTCGTCACGGGCGGCGGCCGCCTCCTCCGGATCCGTCCAGGAGGACTGCGCCGGGTCGCCGACGACCGTCCAGGTGCCGTGCCGGCCCCGGCGGCCCACCATCCGCCACTGCATCGGCGTCAGGTCCTGGGCCTCGTCCACGATGACGTGCGCGTACTCGGTGCGCTCCGCAGCGAGCCGCTCGGCCCGCTCCCACTGGGTCTCCTCGCGCGTCGGCATCAGCTCCTCCAGCCCGCTGAGCTGGTCGAGCCCCCAAGCGCCGGACGCGGTCGCCTCCCGCTTCCGCTTCGGCCGGGCGGGGGCGCCGAGGAGTTGCTGGAGCTCGTCGAGCAGCGCCACATCGTGCACCGACAGGGGGCCCTCGCCCTCCGGGCCCACCCGATGCAGCGAGCGGGCCAGCCGGCGGGTCTCGCGCGGGTTCAGGTCGCGGCGCGACCAGCGCCCGAGCCTGCGCTCGTCGGCCATCGCGGCGAGCACCCGGCGCGGGGTCAGCTCGGGCCACCACGCGTTCAGGAAGCCGACGAAGGCCTCCTCGGTGGAGATGTCCTCGTCGAACGCGGAGCGCAGTTCGGCGGCGAGCTCCGGATCGCTGTGCCGGCCGGCGGCGCCGGTCTTGGCGTACAGGGCATCGAGCAGCAGCTTGCGGGCCCGCGGGCGCAGCAGGTTCACGGGCGCGGTGCCGCCGAGCACGTTCTGCCGGATCCGGTTGAGCTCGGTGGCCTCCAGCTCCTGGCGGCTACCGAAGGCCACCACCCGCAGCCGGTCGGGGGCCGGGCCCCGGTGGTCGCCGAGCTCCAGGGTGCCGCGCACGGCCTTGCGCAGGACCGATCGCATCCGGGAGGAGCCCTTGATCCGGGCCACGGCCGGGTCGTCGTACGTGGTCGCCTCGGCACCGTCGACCAGCGAGCCGAGCGCCCGGATGGCGACCTGGCCCTCCTCGCCCAGCGAGGGCAGCACGCCCTCGGTGTACGCGACGAGCAGCGGGGTCGGGGAGACGATGAGGATGCCGCCGGAGTAACGGCGGCGGTCCTGGTAGAGCAGGTAGGCGGCGCGGTGCAGGGCCACAGCGGTCTTGCCGGTGCCGGGGCCGCCCGCGACCTCGGCGACGGAGGCGGCGGGGGCCCGGATGACCAGGTCCTGCTCCGCCTGGATGGAGGAGACGATGTCGCGCATGGAGTGCGTACGGGCCCGCCCGAGTGCGGCCATGAGCGCGCCGTCGCCGATGGCGGGGAGCTCGCGGCCGTCGAGGAAGGCGGTGACCTCGGGGCGCATCAGGTCGTCCTCGACGCCCAGCACCCTGCGGCCCTTGGAGCGGATGACGCGGCGGCGCACGACGCGGCCCGGCTCCTTGGGCGTGGAG
Source organism: Streptomyces sp. NPDC058880 (assembly GCF_042742535.1). NCBI lineage: Bacteria > Bacillati > Actinomycetota > Actinomycetes > Kitasatosporales > Streptomycetaceae > Streptomyces > Streptomyces sp. NPDC058880. Next base: position 31,194 of record NZ_JBHYMC010000037.1, on the reverse strand, counting down.
CGGTAGAAGGGCGCGGCCGCCGGCGCCCGCCAGTCGATGACCAGCGGCGCGTAGTCGGAGTCGAGGACCCCGATGCGGCCGATGTGCAGGGTCTCGGCGATGTCGGCCGTGAGGTCGTCGCGGATCGCGGCATCGGCGGGTTCGACGGAGGTGTACGCGCCGTCCGGGCCGCGCTCGCCGTCCTTGCCGAGCAGCAGGTCGATGCGCCCGAAGAGGAAGTCCTCGTACTCGTTGTTGAGCCGGTTCAGGTGGATGCCCGCCCGGAAGACCTGCGCGTCACGCTCGGCCAGGGCTCCGGGGGTGCCGACCTGGCCGCGCTGGGCGGCGTCGTTCATGAGGAACTCGGCCTCGTGGATCTTCTCCTCGAGGCGGCGGTACACCTGGTCGAGGTGCGTCTGCTCGACCGCGATCTCGCGATCGCGGACGGAATCCGCCGTGCTGTCGACAGCGGCATCCTGCGCGGCCACCAAGGCCCCCTTCTGACGTGCATGGGCGACCGTCAACCGTACGCGAACCGGCGCCCTGCGCGCACGCCCGTTCCGGAAACGCGTCTCGCTCAGTGATACGACGGCTACCGGGATCCGGACGCCAGCAGCCGTCGGCGGTGGCGGGCGACGCGCTCGCGGTTGCCACACAGCTCGCTGGAACACCACCGGCGCCGGTGGCCGCGGGAGGTGTCCAGGTAGACGCGGGTGCAGCCGTCGCCCGCGCAGGCCCGCAGCAGGGCGCGGTCGCCGGGGTCGGTGAGCAGTTCCACGGCGTCCCGGGCGACGGCCGCGAGGAGGGCGCCGCATTCGACCCCGCCGCACAACTCCCGCACGAGGTGCCCTTCCTGATCCCGTACGGCGCACAGGCCCGGGGGTGGTCCGGCGGCCAGCGCGTTGACCCGGGCCAGGGCGCCCTCGTCGAGATCGCCTCCGGACAGCTCCGCCCGTACGAGGGTCTCCACGTCGGCGCGCAGGGCACGGAAGGCCTCGGCCCAGTCGCCGCCCACCCGCGCCAGCGGTGTCCGGTCCGGCACGAGGCCGGCCCCGGCGAGCCACAGCCGCAGCTCGTCGCCGTCCGGGATCCCCTCGCGCGGGGTAAGGGTGGCCACCAGGTCCAGGCAGACCCGCCCGGAGTCGAACCGCATGTCCGTCACCGCCTCGCGTCGTCGGGCGCCTCCCCAGAGTGCCCGTCCCCCGCCCGTGGGGGAAGCCCCCGAACCGGTGCGGGGCCCGCCGTGTTCGGCCCGGCCCGGCGCCGGATCACCGGAGGTGCGTCCCGGTCAGGGGGCCGGCGGGTGATCGTGCAGGATCCGCTGGAAGAGGCGGTGGTCGCGCCAGGCGCCGTTGATGTGCAGATAGCGCGGCGCGAGTCCGTACTGCTCGAAGCCCGCCTTCGCCAACACCCGCTGCGAGGCAAGGTTGTCGACCAGGGTCCCGGCCTCCACCCGGTGCAGCCCCAGCTCGTCGCGGGCGATCCGGCAGACCTCCTGGGCGGCGGCCGTGGCCAACCCCTTGCCGCGGCACGCCTCGTCCACCCAGTAGCCGAGCCCGCCGCTGCTCAGCGGCCCGTGCTGGATGTTGCCGAGGTTGATGGTCCCCAGCGGCGTGCCGCTCGCCAGGTCCACCAGCACGTACGGCATCAGCCGTCCGGCCGCCCGGGACTGCAGCTGCTGCCCGATCCGTTCCCGCTGGCCCAGTTCCGTGTAGAAGGCCTCGGGCCGGGCCGGTTCGAACGGCGTCATGTACGCCCGGTTCCGTGCGAACGCCTCGGCCAGTGCGGCGGCGTCGTCCAGTGCGACGCCCCTCATCTCCACCCCGTCGATGATCATCCCGGTACGCTAGCCCAGGCCCCCCCTGGCCGTCACCGCCACGTCCCGCGGAAGCTCGCCGTACTTGTCCTCGCCGCCCGCGTCGAGCGACAGTCGGTAACCGCGCTTGACCACCGTCTGGATGAGGTTCGGCACCCCCAACGCCGCCCGCAGCCGGGCCATCGCCGTCTCCACGGCGTGCTCGTCGCGGCCCGCGCCCGGCAGCGCCCGCAACAGTTCCGCCCGGCCCACCACCCAGCCGGGCCGCCGCGCCAGCGCCCGCAGCAGCGCCATCCCGGCGGGCGGCACCGGCCTCAGCTCCGCGTCGAGGAGCACCGCGTGCCCCCGGATCTCCATCCGGTGCCCGGCCACCGGCAGCACCCGGGCCCGGCCGGGCAGCTCCTGGCAGAGCAGCTGCACCAGCGGGCCCAGGCGGAAGCGCTCCGGCTGGACGGTGTCCACGCCGAGCGCCTGGAGCGGCAGCGCCGTCACCGGCCCGACGCACGCGGACAACGGCCCGCCGCGCAGCGCGTCCAGCACCGCCTCCCGCATCCCCCGCTCCCCGGCCCGGGACAGCAGCGAGGCCGCCGCGGGGGCCGAGGTGAAGCTCACCGCGTCCACCGCGCCGCCGACGATCGCGTCCAGCAGCCGGTCCAGCGGCGCAAGCTCCTCCGGAGGCATCCACCGGTACACCGGGACCACCACCACCTCGGCCCCGCCGGCCCGCAGCGCCTCGACGAAGCCGGGCAGCGGCTCCCCGTGCAGCTGGAGCGCGATCCGCCGGCCGGCGACGCCGGCCGACAGCAGCCGGTCCAGTACCTCGGCGAGCGATTCCGAGTCCGGGGACCACTCCTCCACGAGTCCGGCGGCCCGGATGGCGCCCTTCACCTTCGGCCCGCGCGCGAGCAGTCCGGCGGAACGCAGGGTCTCCAGGAGCCGCTCGCCGACCCCCCAGCCGTCGGCGGCCTCGACCCAGCCGCGGAAGCCGATGGCGGTGGTGGCGACGACCACGTCCGGCGGGCAGCCGATCAGTTCCTTGGTGGCGGCCAACAGTTCGCTGTCATCGGCGAGTGGCACGATCCGCAGCGCCGGCGCGTGCAGCACCGACGCTCCGCGCCGCCGCAGCAGCGCGATCAGTTCGTCCGCCCGCCGGGCGGCGGTGACCCCGACGGTGAAGCCCGCGAGCGGCCGGGTGTTCCTGTCGTCCATCGTGACCTGCCTACTGACGCATGGGGGGGCGGTACGGGTGGACCGAGCCTGCCAACTCGGCGTGTCGGACTCGGTTCACCCGCATTTCGCCCCGGTTACACCGACGTGAGCTGGGGTTTCACCGGAGCCTCGGCCGTGTGGACCACCGGGGCCGCCGGGCGGCGAAGGTATACCGCCCACGTCACCGCGCAGCACACCGCGTAGAAGCCGAGGAAGGTGGCGAAGGCGGTCGTCCCGGACCCGGAGGAGCGGAACGCCTCCCGGAAGACCAGGTTGATGCCCAGGCCGCCGAGCCCGCCGACGGCGCCGATCAGCCCCATGGAGGCCCCGGAGAGCCGCCGTCCGTACGCCGCCGCGCTCTCGCCGCTCATCCCGCGCGCCAGCGCCTTCGCCTGGAAGATGCCGGGGATCATCTTGTACGTCGAGCCGTTGCCGAGTCCGCTCAGGACGAACAGGGCCACGAACCCGACGAGGAAGACCGGCAGCGAGGACCGTTGCGAGGCGAACACGACGACTCCGGTCGCCGCGGCCATCGCGACGAACGTGGCCAGGGTGATCCGCGCCCCGCCGAACCGGTCCGCCAGCGCGCCGCCCACCGGCCGGACCAGCGAGCCCAGCAGCGGTCCGATGAAGGTCAGCGAGGCGGCCTGGAGCGGGGTTCGCCCGAACTGGGTCTGCAGGACCAGCCCGAAGGCGAAGCTGTAGCCGATGAAGGACCCGAAGGTCCCGATGTAGAGGAAGGACATGATCCAGGTGTGCCGGTCCTTCAGGACCTCGCGGACCGCGCCGGTGTCGTTGCGCACGGGCGCCAGGTTGTCCATCCGTACGGCCGCCAGCAGCGCGGCGATCACGATCAGCGGGATGTAGGCGCCCAGCAACAGCCGCGGGTGGCCGGCCCCGGCGGTGGCGATGACGAGCAGGCCGGCCAGCTGGACGACGGGCACGCCGATGTTGCCGCCGCCCGCGTTCAGGCCGAGCGCCCAGCCCTTCTTCCGCATCGGGAAGAAGGCGTTGATGTTGGTCATGGAGGAGGCGAAGTTGCCGCCGCCGACACCGGTGAGGGCGGCGACGATCAGGAAGGTCCCGTACGAGGTACCCGGCTCCATCACCGCGATCGCGGCGACCGTCGGCACGAGCAGCAGCAGCGCGCTGAAGACGGTCCAGTTCCGGCCGCCGAATCGGGCGACGGCGAAGGTGTACGGCACGCGCACGACCGCGCCCACGAAGGTCCCGGTCGCGATCAGGAAGAACTTCCCGGCCGGGTCGACGCCGTACTGGGGGCCCATGAAGAGGACCATCACGGACCAGAGGGACCAGATGGAGAATCCGATGTGCTCGGAGAGGACGGAGTACAGCAGGTTGCGGCGGGCGATCCGTTCCCCGGTCTCCTTCCAGAAGGTCTCGTCTTCGGGGTCCCACTGTTCGATCCAGCGGCCCCGCTTGCGCGGTGCGGTTCCGGTCATCACACGCCTCCACAGCTGTCGCGTCCGTGGGAACGACCGTAGGAAGGGCTCGTTTCGGCCTCGGTCCCCGCCGGATGACCGCCGGGAAACCTTGCTCTCACCCGCCGCCCGTGCCGTGTGTGAGCGGGGCGGGCAGCCAGCTCCCGGCCGGTGGCTCCAGCCAGCCCCGCTCGGCCGCCAGCCCGGCGGTCGCGGCGTGCAGGGCGTCCAGCCCGGGGTGGCCGAAACCCTTGCGCCACACCATCGACAGCGGCGACAGCGGCACCGGATCGGTCAGCGGCAGCTTCACGCACCCCGGCATCTCCAGGAAGCCCACGGTCGCCAGCACCGGGTTACCGGTCTTGACCATGACCCGGCGGAACTCGTCCATGCCCATCGCGACCGGCGCCGGCGGCGCCACCAGGATCCCCCGCCCGGCGAACAGCTCGCGCGCCAGCCCCGTCCACTCCAGCGTCCGGGGGTTGCCGGCGCCCGCGTACACGGTCTCCCCGGCCAGCGCGTCCAGCGGTACGGACTCCCCCGCGGCCAGAGGGTGGCCCTCGGGCAGCAGCACGGCGAGCGGCTCGTACCGTACCGGCCGCCGGGCGAGCGGCGCCCGCAGTGCGGGGTCGAGCCCGTCGGCGTATCCGAAGGCGACGTCGAGCCGGCCGGCCGCGACCTCGGCGGCGGCATGGGTGAGCCCGCTCTCGAAGCGGGCCATCAGCTCGCAGTCCGGGGCGATTTCGCGGGCCCGTTCGAGCACGGTGCGCGCGGTGCCGGGCCCGTCGGTGTTCAGGTCCACGAGGAGCGGGCGGGGTGCCGCGCCGGATGTGGTCCCGGTGCCGGGCGCGAAGGCGCCCGCCAGCTCCTCGTGGGCACCCAGCACACGCCGGGCCAGGGGCAGCAGGCGGTGCCCGTCGGCGGTCAGTTCGACGGCGCGGGTGGTGCGCAGGAACAGCGTGGCCGCCAAGGTCTGTTCGAGGCGCCGAATGTCCCTGCTGAGCGCCTGCTGGGCGACGTACAGGCGGGCGGCGGCACGGGTGAAGTGCAGTTCCTCGGCGACGGCGACGAACCCGCGGAGCAGACGGGGTTCCACATCACGGGGATTCACCCCCGGAGACTAACAACGGGAACAGGTGAATGGCTTCGGAACAGGTGTTGGACGCCGCACACCGCCCCGGCCGAGGGTGGGCGCATGCCCCTCATGACCGTCACCGGCGGCACGCTCGTCATCACCGCCACCGCCCCCTCCCCCGCTGCCGCCGCTCCCTCGCCGGCCGCCGCTCCCTCGCCCGCTGCCGCCGCCCGCCGCCGGGCCGCCGGGCGGGCGCCCGGCCCCTACCGGCGGCTGTTCGCCCTGCCCGGCAGCCGCGGGTTCACCGCCGGCAACCTCCTCGCCCGCCTGCCGATGGGCATGTTCGGGGTCAGCGCGGTCATGATGATCGCCGGCCAGCGGGGCTCGTACGCGCTCGCCGGCGCGGTCACGGCGACCGGCCTGGCGGCCACGGCGGTGGTCGCACCCTGGACCGCCCGTCTGATCGACCGCCACGGCCAGGCCCGGATCGCCGTACCGGCCACCCTGATCGCGGTCCTCGGCTCGCTGGCCCTGGTCATCTGCGTCCGCACCGGCGCTCCCGCCTGGACGCTCTTCGCCTGCTACGCCGCGACCGCCACCACTCCCAACATCGGCGGCATGTCCCGCGCCCGCTGGACGCACCTGCTGCGCGACTCCCCCGCCGCCCACCACACGGCGATGTCCTTCGAGCAGGCCGCGGACGAGCTGTGCTTCATGCTCGGGCCGGTCCTGGCGGCCTTCCTGTGCGGAGCGCTCTTCCCCGAGGCGGGCACCCTCGCCGGAGCCATGCTGCTGCTCACCGGCATGCTGGTCTTCACCGCCTGCCGCGCCACCCAGCCCCCCGTGACGGCGGCGGCGCGGCGCGGCTCCCCGCTGCGCGCACTGGGTCCGCTGCTGCCGCTCTTCCTCGTCACGGGCGTGGTGTTCGGCTCGATGGAGGTCGCCTCGATCGCCTACCTCGACGTCCGGGGGCTGGGCGCCGCCTCCGGCCTGGTCCTGGCCTTCCAGGCGGCGGGCTCCTGTGCGGCGGGCCTGCTCTACGGCACCGTGCGCGCCCGCTCGTTGAAGGCGTGTGTGTGCGCCCTGGCCGTCCTGATGACCCTCCCGTGGGCCGCCGCGGCCTCCGGCTCGGTGACCGCGCTGGCCGGCGCGCTCCTGCTGGCCGGCATGGCCACGGCCCCGACGATGGTGACGGCGATGTCGCAGGTTCACGCCCGCACCCCTGGCGGACGGCTGAACGAGGGCCTGACCCTGGCGGTCACCGCCATCCTCACGGGCATCGCGGTCGGCGCGGCGAGCGCCGGGCAGGTCGTGGAGGGCGCGGGCCCGACCGCCGCCTACGCGGTGCCGGCGACGGCCGCGCTGATCGCCCTGGCGATCGCCTTGTCGGGCCGATCGATCCGGCGCCCGAGTGACCGTTCCCGCGTGGTACGCACGACCTCCGCCCAAGATCCGCAATAACTGGTGGTGCCTTCCCCCCAGCGCCCTTCCCTTTGCGGAGGAACTACCCGTGCCTGCTTCCCGTTCCGTGCCCGCGGCCCTGTTCGTCGCTGCCGTCACCGCCGCCTGCCTGGCACCGGCCGTGCCGGCCGCCGCCGACTCGTCCGACATCCGGTTCTTCCAGCCGTACGTACCCTCGATCGCCCCCGGCGGGACGGGCCGTGTCGTCATCGCGGCCGCCAACGGGGCCGACCGGGCCGTCAGCAGCACCTTCCGGATCGTCGCGCCGGACCGTACGAGCTTCCCCGAGGCCCGCTTCTACTGGGACGGGCAGCGTTCCTCGGTCCCGTGCACGCGCTCGGCGGACGCCCGTCAGCTGATGTGCGACGCCGGGAGCCGCGCCGGCTTCGTCTTCCCGTCGAACGAGCAGACCCGGCTGGGCGTCGACCTGCGGGTGGACGCGGACGCCCCGCAGGGCACCACCCTGCACGGCGGCGAGTGGTCGACCGACGGTGCGGCGCCGGCGCTGTTCGCCGTCGCCACCCCGGTGACCGGCCCCAAGGGAGACAAGGGGGACCGGGGAGACGACGGCAAGCCTGGCCACCACGGCAAGCCCGGGCGCCCCGGCCCCAAGGGCGAGAAGGGCGAGAAGGGAGACCAGGGCGAGAAGGGAGACAAGGGAGACCGCGGCGAGAAGGGCGACAAGGGGGAAAGGGGCGAGATCGGCAGGCCGGGCCACACGGGGCCCCGCGGCCCGCAGGGCGAGCCCGGACCCGCCGGCGGCCCGAAGGGAGACAAGGGCGACAAGGGCGAGAAGGGAGACAGGGGCGACCGCGGCGAGAAGGGGGACAAGGGCAACAGGGGCGAGACCGGCAAGCCGGGCCCGCGCGGCCCGCAGGGCCCCAAGGGCCACCCCGGCAAGCCCGGCCCGGTCGGACCGCAGGGCCCCAAGGGTCCGAAGGGCGAGATGGGCAAGCCCGGGAAGCCCGGCGACTGCAAGTGCGGCGGCGGCCACCACGAGCACCCCAAGGCCAAGATCGTCAGCCCCGGCAAGGGACTGGGCGTCCGCTCCGGCCCCGGCACCCACTACAAGAAGCACGGCAAGATCCCGACCGGCACGGTGGTCAAGCTCCAGTGCAAGGTCAACGGCCAGAACATCGACGGGAACGCGATCTGGTACAAGCTCGCCGACGGCTCCGGCTGGATCTCCGCCCGCTACGCCCTGAACCTCAACAAGGTCCCGTTCTGCTGACCCCCGCCACCGCCTGACACAGCCCCCCGGCCCGCCGGCCGGGGGGGCTGTTGGCCCATCGGCCGCCGGAAGCGGTCGCCGGCACGGGATGAGGGGAGATGGCGGGAATCGACCCCGCCCACAAGCCCTGCCTCCAGCAGGCCCGGGCGGGCCGTTGATCGTCGTGGACTCCTCCGCCCTGGTCCTGTTCCTCACGGACAGGGGCTCCCGGGGCGCAGCGGCCCGCCGGCGCATCGACGCCGCGTACGTCGCCCTCGCCGAGACACTGGGCGTCCCCCTGCTGACGGCGGACGCGCGCATCGAACGAGGCGTTCGGAAACCGCGGTGCCCCATCGAGGTCATCGCCGCCGACAGCGACCAGCCTGCGCATGACGAAGGCCCCGCCCCCCGGAACCGGGGTGCGGGGCCTTCGCCCACATGGGATGAGTGGAGATGGCGGGAATCGAACCCGCGTCCAACGGTGCAGAAGCAGGGCTTCTCCGAGCGCAGTCCGCTGCGCTTTTCTCGGCCCCGGAGATCACACGGACAAGTCTCCGACGGGCTCAGTCACTGTTTGATTTCCCTCCAACCCCCGTGACCGGGGCTAGAGGTTTAGATCCCTTGTTGACGCCAGGATCCGGACCGGGACCACTTCCGGGCTGACGCTCCTCACAGAGGCTTCAGCTCACTGTTATTAGGCAGCGAGGGTGAAGCGGGAGTTATCGCTCTTGGAGTTGGCGATTATTTTTTGCGACATGTGGTTAGCGAGATCATTGCCGCTTCCTCGGCTCGCTTCCCCTGCATCGACATCCGCTGTCGAAACCGATCATCCCCATGTTTTTTTAACAATGTGCTCCACCCCGGGGGGCGGTGCTGACGTCATGGTACGCGAAGTGGACCACCGCGTGCCAGGTGATTACACCGTGCCCCGCTGCTTGCGACGGATGGCTGAGATCACCCGGTTCGTCTCGCGGGTGTCCTGCTTCTCCCGCATCGTCTGCCGCTTGTCGTACTCCTTCTTGCCCCTCGCCAGGGCGATCTCGACCTTGGCTCGGCCGTCCTTGAAGTACAGGGCGAGGGGCACGATCGTGTGGCCCGACTCGTCCGCCTTGCGCTCCAGCTTGTCGATCTCCTCGCGGTGCATGAGGAGCTTGCGCTTGCGCCGGGCGCTGTGGTTGGTCCAGGTGCCCTGGCTGTACTCCGGCACGTGCACGTTGTAGAGCCAGGCCTCCCTGCTCTCCACCGACACGAAGCCGTCGACCAGCGAGGCCCGTCCCTGGCGCAGGGACTTGACCTCGGTACCGGTGAGCACCAGTCCGCACTCGTAGGTGTCGAGGATCGCGTAGTCGTGCCGCGCCTTCTTGTTCTGGGCGATCAGCTTGCGCCCTTTTTCCTTAGCCATAGTGCGGTCATTTTCGCACTACGGACCCACCCCGAGGCCACCCAATACCGTGACGGCCCGCTCCTCGGCCCGCTCGCCGGCCGGCACGTCCGGGGTGATGCCGCCGCCGTCGAGGCTGCGGCCGGCCGGGGTGCGGTACGTGCCCACCGTCAGCTCGGCCACCGAGCCGTCGGGGAGCTCGGTCGGCATCTGCACGGCGCCCTTGCCGAAGGTCCGGCTGCCCACCGCCACCGCCCGCCCCCGATCCTGGAGCGCGCCCGTGACCAGCTCGGCGGCGCTCATCGTGCCGCCGTCGACGAGGGTCACCAGCGGCCGGGTCGTGTCCCCGCCCGGCGCGGCGTTCAGCACGCGCTGCTCGCCCCGCACGTCGTAGGTCGCGACGAGCCCGCCGTCCAGGAAGGCGGAGGCGGCCGTGACGGCCTCGGCGACCAGCCCGCCGCGGTTGCCGCGCAGGTCGAGCATGACGCCACCGCCGGCCGGGGCCGCCTGGACGGCCGCCCTGACCCGCTCCCCCGAGCCGCGGGTAAAGGAGGTCACCTTGATGACGGTGACGTCGCCGGCGAGCTGCCGGACGGTCACCGGCTCGGTACTCAGCCGCTCGCGCAGGACGGTCTCGGTGAGGTCGGCGCCGTTCCTGCTCAGGTTGAGCACGACGGGGGTGCCTGCGGTACCCCGCAGCAGGGCGACCACGTCGGCCACGGCCAGGCCGGTCACAGCGTGCCCGTCGACGCTGAGCAGCCGGTCCCCGGCGCGCAGCCCGGCCCGCGCGGCCGGGCTGCCGGACTGGACCTCGTCGACCGTGATCATGCCGTCCCGGGCGCGCACGGCCCAGACCCCGACGCCGGTCCAGTGCCCGTCCAGGTCTTCGGCGAAGGCGGCGTACTCGCCCCGGTCGTAGACGGTGCCCCAGCGGTCGCCGCTGCGGCTGACCACCTCCTGCGCGGCCTTCTTGCCCGACTTGCCCTCGGCGACGGCCTCGGCGGCGGCGCGGGCGACTGCCTCGCGGTCGGCCGTGCCCTCCGCGCGCCGGGCACCGGGCACCGGTGCGTCCGCCGGCGCGGCGGCCGCGGCCCCGTCGTCGCGGTCCCAGCAGCCGGTCAACGCGCCGACGGCGACGACGGCGACGAAGGTTAACGTCAGAACGGCCCCGCGACGTGGGTCGCGGGGCCGGAGACGGAAGGCGGGCAGACCCGGCATGGCGCCGAGTCTAGGACAAGCCCCGCGCCGGTACGGATGGTCGGCCGGACCGCCTGCGGGGCGCTTGTCACACCTTCAGGTACTTGCGCAGAGCGATGAAGGCGGCCATGGAGGGCATCAGGAGGCCGATGAAGAGCACGTACGGAAGCTTGGCCAGCACCGATCCCCAGCCCATGAAGTCGATGAGCTGGATCTTGTCCCGCAGGCCGACACCGTGGTCGATCACGAAGTACTGGCCGGAGACGAGCATGACGCAGGCGAAGAAGGCGCCGATGAGCCCGGCGACGGCGGCCTCCATGATGAAGGGGACCTGGATGTAGAAGCTGGAGGCGCCGACCAGGCGCATGATCCCGGTCTCCCGCCGGCGGCTGAACGCCGAGACGCGCACGGTGTTGACGATCAGCAGCAGCGCCACGATCAGCATGATCGCCATGATGCCGATGGCCGCCATGTTGAGGTAGTTGAGGATCCTGAAGAGGTCGTCGATCGCCTGGCGCTGGTCGTCGACGGTGTGGATGCCGTCACGGCCCGCGAAGGCGGAGGTGACCACCTTGTACTTCTCCGGGTTCTTGAGCTTGACCCGGAAGGACTCCTGCATCTGGTCGGGGGTGATGGAGGAGGCCAGAGCCGTGTGCCCGTACTGCTCCTGGTAGTGCTTGTACGCCTCGTCGGCCGACTCGTAGGTCACCGACTTGACCAGGGACATCGCCTTGAGCTCGGACTCGATCTGCTTCTTCTGCTCGTCGGTCACGGCGCCCTTGCGGCAGGTCGCCACGCCCCCGGCGCTGTTGGCGGCGGCCTCTCCGGCCTCCTGGGCGTCCTGCTTGTTGCAGAGGTAGATCGAGACGTTGGCCTTGTCGTACCAGTAGCCCTTCATCCTGCCCACCTGCTCGCTCATGAGCAGGGAGCCGCCGAACAGGGCCAGCGACAGGGCCACGGAGATGATGACCGCGAAGGTCATGGTGAGATTGCGGCGGAGGCCGACGCCGATCTCGGACATGACGAACTGGGCGCGCATGACTCTGGGGGCCTTTCAGTGCTGGTAGCCGTAGACGCCGCGCGACTGGTCGCGCACGAGTCGGCCCTGTTCGAGTTCGATGACGCGCTTGCGCATCTGGTCGACGATCTGCTGGTCGTGCGTCGCCATGATCACGGTCGTGCCGGTCCGGTTGATCCGGTCCAGCAGCTTCATGATCCCGACAGAGGTCTGGGGGTCGAGGTTGCCGGTGGGCTCATCCGCGATCAGCAGCGCCGGACGGTTGACGAAAGCGCGGGCGATGGCCACGCGCTGCTGCTCGCCGCCGGACAGCTCGCCGGGCATGCGCTCCTCCTTGCCGCCCAGGCCGACCAGTTCGAGGACCTGCGGGACGGCCTTGCGGATCTCGCCCCGGGGCTTGCCGATGACCTCCTGCGCGAAGGCCACGTTCTCGGCCACCGTCTTGTTGGGCAGCAGGCGGAAGTCCTGGAAGACGGTCCCCAGCTGGCGCCGCATCTGCGGGACCTTCCAGTTGGAGAGCTTGGCGAGGTCCTTGCCCAGGACGTGCACCTGGCCGTGGCTCGCCCGCTCCTCGCGCAGGATGAGCCGGAGGAACGTCGACTTGCCGGAGCCGGACGAACCGACCAGGAAGACGAACTCGCCCTTCGCGATGTCGAGGGAGACTTCTCTGAGTGCGGGACGGCTCTGCTTCGGGTAGGACTTGGAGACGCTGTCGAATCGGATCACGGGTGCACCACGGTCGCCGGGGGTAGGTGAGCGTGACCCTACGCGAACGGGCGCGAGGTGGGGACCCGGCATCCGGAGTTGTCCGCTTTATCCCTCGGTCCTGGAGGGTCCGGACCGCGATTGCCCGGACGGGCCGCGCCGAATGTCGGCAAAGCTGGCACAGTGGTAGGGGGAACGGTCCGGTTCCCCGCGCCGTTATAGGCAAGAAGGATGACCGAGGGGACGAGAGGAGGAGCGCATGACATATGACCGGCTCGTGTGCGCGAACTGCGCCGCACCCGTCAGCCAGGGCCGCTGCCCGGTGTGCCGGGCGAACCGGGAGCGCCTCCAGCAGGAGGGCCCCTTCTCCGGCCTGAACCCCGTGGCGCTCATCGCGCTCATGGTGGTCCTCGTGGCAGCTCTGGTGCTGGTGGCCCAGCAGACCGCCTAGGAGGCGCCGCCGGGCGGGGCGGCGCCGGTGCTCGTCGGTGCCCGCGCCGCGTACCGATCACATGCGGCGGAAGGGCCCGGACACCTGTGGTGTCCGGGCCCTTCCCGTGTTCCGTGCGCGCGGCATGCGCGGTGCGCGCCTTACGCGGTCTGCTCCTGCTGCTTGCGCCAGCGGATGCCCGCCTCCAGGAAGCCGTCGATCTCGCCGTCGAGGACCGCCTGCGGGTTGCCGACCTCGAACTCGGTGCGCAGGTCCTTGACCATCTGATAGGGGTGCAGGACGTAGGAGCGCATCTGGTTGCCCCAGGAGCTGCCGCCGTCCTTGAGGGCGTCCATCTTGGCCTGCTCCTCCTGGCGGCGCCGCTCCAGCAGCTTGGCCTGGAGGACGTTCATGGCGCTGGCCTTGTTCTGGATCTGCGAGCGCTCGTTCTGGCAGGAGACGACGATGCCGGTCGGGATGTGCGTGATGCGCACGGCCGAGTCGGTGGTGTTGACGCCCTGTCCGCCGGGGCCGGAGGCGCGGTAGACGTCCACGCGCAGCTCGGACTCGTCGATCTCGACGTGGTCGCTGGTCTCGACGACCGGGAGCACCTCGACGCCCGCGAAGGAGGTCTGGCGGCGGCCCTGGTTGTCGAAGGGGGAGATGCGCACCAGGCGGTGGGTGCCCTGCTCCACGGAGAGGGTGCCGTAGGCGTAGGGGGCCTTGACGACGAAGGTGGTCGACTTGATGCCGGCCTCTTCGGCGTACGAGGTCTCGTAGATCTCGGTGGAGTAGCCGTGGCGCTCGGCCCAGCGCAGGTACATGCGCTGGAGGCGCTCGGCGAAGTCGGAGGCGTCGACGCCGCCGGCCTCGGCACGGATGTTGACCAGGGCCTCGCGCTCGGCGTACTCGCCGGAGAGCAGGGTCCGGACCTCCATCTCGTCCAGCGCCTTGCGGACGGACACCAGCTCGGCCTCGGCCTCGGCGAGGGTGTCCGCGTCGTCCATCTCCTGGGCGAGCTCGAACAGCACCCCGAGGTCGTCGATGCGCCCGCGCAGGGTCTCGGTCTTCCGGACCTCGGCCTGGAGGTGCGAAAGCTTGCTCGTGATCTTCTGGGCGGCTTCCGGGTCGTCCCACAGGGACGGCGCGGCGGCCTGCTCCTCGAGCACGGCGATATCTGCCCTCAGCTTGTCGAGGTCCAGGACGGCCTCGATCGACCCCATGGTCGAGGAGAGGGACTTCAGCTCTTCGGAAACATCGACGACTGCCACGGGTCCAGCCTAGCCGGTCCGCGGGCGAGCCCGTCCGGGCAGGCCGGATCACCCGTTCTGATGAAGGCTCGCGCGGGCGTACGCTCACCGTATGACCGTTCTCCTCGTCAAGCGCCGCCATGTGGACTACATGCGCGTCACGACGGCGAGCTGTCAGCCGCCGGACCGAACCCAAGCCTGATCCGCCCCGATCCGACTTGGTCCTGTACGCGGCCCGAGCGGTCGCCGGCACCATCCCCGCCGACGGCCCCGCCCCACCCGCTGCCCCGCCACCTCTGGGGAACAGGACCCCGTGACATCCGAAACGGAGCCGTCATGCCGTCCGTGCACTCCCTCCCCGTCCTGGACCTCTCCCAGGCCGACGACCCGGCCCTGCGGGCCGCATTCCTGAAGAAGCTGCACGCAGCAGCCAGGGACACCGGTTTCCTGCACCTGACCGGGCACGGCGTGACCGCCGCCGAGAGTGCCCGCATCCTGGAGGTCACCCGGACCTTCTTCGCCCTTCCGGAGGCCGACCGGCTCGCGGTGAGCAATCTGAATTCCCCGCACTTCCGCGGGTACACCCGGATCGGGCACGAGCTGACCGGCGGGGCCTCCGACTGGCGCGACCAGCTGGACGTGGGCGCCGAGCGGCCCGCGCCGGCGGTGGGCCCGGACGACCCGCCGTACCTGTGGCTGGAGGGCCCGAACCAGTGGCCGGCGGCCCTCCCCGAGCTCCGCACGGTGGTCCTGGACTGGCAGACGCGCCTGGCGGCGGTGGCGCACCGCCTGCTCCAGGAACTCCTGGTCTCCATCGGCGCCCCGGCCGACTTCTTCGACGAGGCCTTCGCCGACCGCCCCCACCTGCACACCAAGCTGATCCGCTACCCGGGGTCCGCCCCCTCCGGCGCCGACCAGGGGGTCGGCGCGCACAAGGACTACGGCTTCCTGACCCTCCTGCTCCAGGACTCCGTGGGCGGCCTCCAGGTGGTCCGGGACGGCGGCTACGTGGACGTGCCGCCCCTGCCGGGCGCCTTCGTGGTGAACCTGGGCGAGCTGCTGGAGATCGCGACCGAGGGCTACCTGACGGCGACCGACCACCGGGTGGTCAGCCCGCCGGGTGCGGTGGAGCGGTTCTCGGTGCCGTTCTTCTACAATCCGCGGCTGGACGCGGTGGTGGAGACCGTGCCGGGCGACTACCTGCGCGCGGCCCCCGGGGTCGCGCACGACGCGTCCAACCCGCTGCACGCCGAGTACGGCCGCAACGAACTGAAGGGCTGGGTCCGCGCTCACCCGGCCGTCGCCCGGCGCTGGCACCCCGAGCTGGTGGCCGCCTGAGCCGCGCCTGCGCCCCGTACCGGCGCGTGCCGGGGCCGGACCTTCGCGGGGAGGTCCGGCGTTCAAGGCCCGGGGGCGCGGCGGAGCCCGGAGTGGGCCCTGCCTCCGGGCGGAGCCCCGCAGGGGCGCCGCCCCGGCGTCACGGCACCCGCGGAACGGACTGCTTGTTGTCCTGGCGGGGCTGCGGCTCATCGCCCCCGGAGAAGGCCAGCCAGCCTCCCAGCCCGAGGGCCGCGGCCAGGGCCACCGCGACCGCGGACAGGGTCAGCCGCCGCTTGCGCGCGGCCTCGGCCCGGTGCCGGGCCGAGCCGGGCCGGTGCCCGCCGGCCGGGCGCGGCACCCGGGCGGTGCCCAGCGCCCCGCCGGCCAGCTCGTCCGGTCCCGGAACCCGCATCGAGGTGTGGGTGTCCCGGTTGGAGTCGGTGGCCGACCCCGGCACCAGCGGGACCACGCCGCGCCGCCGCACCGGGTCGGTGGAGGGCTCCTCCGGCACCGCCGGCTCCGGCTCCGCGTCGTCCGGCTCGTCCACGTCGAGCGGCGGCATTCCGGCCAGCATCGGCAGCAGGTCACGCAGCCGGGCCGACAGCTCCGAGGCCCGCAGGCGCGAGGCCGGGGCCTTGGCCAGGCACTGCACGACCAGCTGCCACAGCTCGTCGGGGATGCCCGGGAGCGGGACGACGGTCTCCGTCACGTGCCGGCGCAGTACCGCGCCCGGGTGGCCGCCGCCGAAGGGTGTGAACCCGGCCAGCAGCTCGTACAGGACGGTGGCCAGGGCGTATATGTCCACGGCCGCGCGCGGGGGCAGGCCCTCCACGATCTCCGGGGCGAGGTAGTCCGGAGTGCCGATGATGCGGGTCGCCGGGGCGTTGGACCTGCCCGCTGCGGCCCGCCGGGGGGAGTCGATCAGCTTCGCGACGCCGAAGTCGGTCAGCAGGGCGGGGTGCGAGCCACCGGGGCCGAGCGCGCCCTGCATGTCGAGCAGGACGTTCTCCGGCTTGACGTCGCGGTGGACGACTCCCGCCGCGTGCGCCGCGGCCAGCGCGTCGGCCACGTCGGCGACGATCGCCACGGCCGCCTCGGGGGCCAGCCTGCGCTCGCGGTCGAGCCGCGTGCGCAGGTCCGTGCCGCGTACGAGGTCCATGACGAGGGCGAGGTCGTTGCCGTCCACGACGAGGTCGCGGACGGAGACGACGTGCGGATGCTCCAGGCCGAGCAGGGCGCTGCGCTCCTGGACGAAGCGTCCGACCAGTTCCTGGTCGGACGCGAGGTCCTCGCGCAGGAGTTTGACGGCGACGGGGCCGTCGGGCCCCTCGCCCAGCCACACCGTGCCCGCGCTGCCGCGCCCCAGGATCTGGTGCGCCGTGTACCGGCTGCCGATTTTCCGTGCCACGACTGCTCCCTCAGTGGCTGGCGTACGCCCCAAAGCTACGCGGCCCGGCGGGCTTCGAAGGCCAGCAGGGGGCCCGATTCGCGACGACCTTCACATCTGGGGGCGAAATCACGCCCTGGATGTCGACAAATCCACGAGGTCGCCGCCGGGGCCCCGCCTCAGGGGCTGCCGGAGCCGGAGGAACCCGACGAGCCCGCCGCGTCACCGATGCCGGCGACCCAGTCCACGACGTCGGTGCCCCAGGTCCACACCTGGTCCCACCATCCCCGGCCGGTGCCGACCCACTCCTGGAGCGGGGTCAGCTCCCAGACCAGCCAGCCCGCCACGAAGAACACCAGGATCAGCACCAGGCAGCCCTTGAGGCAGCCGAGGCCGGGGATGCGCACCGGGTTGGCGCTGCGGCGGCGCGGCTCGCGCGGCTCCCGGGGGGCCGGGGGCTGCGGCGGGGCCTGCTGGGGCTGCTGCGGCTGCCGGTACTGCGGCTGCTGCGGGGGCTGCTGGTACTGCTGGGGCTGACGCTGCTGCGGCTGGTAGTGCTGCGGCGGGGGCGGCGGCGCGTACTGCTGCTGTGGAGGCTGCTGCGGCTGGCGGTATTGGGGCTGCTGCGGCTGCTGATACTGCTGTTGCTGCTGCGGCGGGCCCTGCCGGTACTGCGGCGGCTGCTGGGGTCGGTGCGGCGGGGGCGCCTGGCGCTGCGGGCGGCGGCGCAGCGGGTCGTCCTGGGGGTCGAGGTACTGCATCTGCGTCTGCTCGTTGCGGTCCCGGGCGGCCCGCATCTGCGACTGCCACGGGTGCGGCGCGTCGGGCTGCTGCACTGGTGGCATGACCGAGGTCGGGTCGGCGCCGGGGCCGGCAATCTGCCCCGGCCCCCCGGGCCGGGGAGCCCCGGTGGGCAGCACCGAGGTGGCGTCGGCGGCGCCGACCGGCGGCAGGACGCCGGTCATGGCCTCCGGGTCGTACGCGCCCGCCGGGGAGGCCGCCCCGGACGGCAGCACCTGGGTGGGGTCCGCGGCGCCCGGGGTCTCGGGGACCGGGGCCGGCGAGGGGTCGGGCGCGAGCAGGGCTCCCACCCCGAGCGCGGCCTCCACCTCGGCAGCCGTGGAGTGCACGCCGATACCGGCGGCGACCACGCGCAGACCGCGGGCCAGGCTCGCGGCGCTGGGGCGCTCGTTCGGCTCCTTGCGCAGGCAGCGCTCGATGACCGTCCACAGCGGCTCGGGCACGGTCGAGGGGCGCTGCGGCTCCTCGCTGAGGTGGCGGTGGAGCACTTCGAGCGCGGTGCCCCCGGCGAACGGCGGGCGGCCGGTGAGCAGCTCGTAGAGGAGGATGCCGGCGCCGTAGACATCGACGGCGGAGGTCTGCGGGCGGCCCTCGGCGGACTCGGGGGCGACGTAGGCCGGGGTACCGACGAACTCGTGCGTACGGGTCAGTCCCGGGGAATCCGCGAGCCGGGCGATGCCGAAGTCGGTGAGCATCGGCCGCATCTGCCCGCCGCGCTCGTCGAGCAGCACGTTGGCGGGCTTGAGGTCGCGGTGCACCACGCCGTCGGTGTGGCTGGCGGCGAGCGCGTCGGCGATCTGGGCGGTCAGCAGGCTCGCGGCGACGGACGTGAAGGGGCCGTTCTCGCGCAGGTACCGGTGCAGGTCCGGGCCGTCGATCAGGTCCATGACCAGGGCGAGGAGGTCGCCCTCGACCACGAGGTCGCGGGTGCGGACGATGTTGGGGTGGGTCAGGCGCAGCAGGACGGAGCGCTCCCGCAGGAAGCGCATGACGATGTCGGCGTCCTGGGCCAGCTCCTCCTTGAGGACCTTGATGGCCACGGTCTCACCGGGCTGTCCCGCGACCGCCGCCTCCGCGCCGGCGGCCTCCCTCTGGCGGGCACGCCAGACAGTGCCCGTGGCGCCGCGCCCGAGCGGCTCCTCGAGCAGGTACTTGCTGCCGACTGGCCGCACGTCTCGCGCTCCCCTGCTGTCGTCTGCTGTGGTCGATCCGTCGAATGGTTTTCCGGCCCACTCTAGGGGGTGTCCCCCCGGAAGACGCCGGTCCCCGGAGGTTGGTTGCCGCACATATGTACGGAGGGTGACGTTTTCGGGGTATGCCGGAGGCGATTTTCCCCTCTTTCACCCGCTCGTGGTTCGGATTCGGCCGGACCACGGTCCGACCCGCGACAGATCAAGATCATTTATTGCCGGGTGCCGGGCGTGTTGTCCGCGACAGGTGCGAGGATGCACCCGTACGGACGGCACGGGACGGGAGCCCCGCCTTCCGGGCAGACCTGACCGGACGACGCGTCCGTGCCGGGCGGGGGGCGATCGGCACGCGTGTCGCGGGTCCCCTGCCGGGCGCACACACCGGCGCACCGCGCAGAAGGGACCGCTGACGGCGATGCAGATCCGGCTGACCGTCCTCGGGTCGCGCAGCGGCCACCAGACCGCGACCGCCCCCGCGAGCTGTGACGTGCTCGTCACCGCGCCCGCCGGCACCGCGCTGGCCGCGGTCGCCTCCGGGCTCGCGGCCACCGTCGGCGGCCCCGACACCGGGGGCACGGTCGTGCTGTACGCGGGCTCCGAGCGCCTCGACCTCCAGCGGCGGGTGCTGGGCGAGCCGCCGCTGGTGGACGGCGCGGTGCTGGCAGTGAACGCGCCGATGCCGGACGTACTGCCCGAGGACGGCCTCGGCACACCCCAGCTGCACGTCGTGGCCGGACCCGACGCGGGCGGCGTGCACCTGCTGCACGGCGGGCAGATCCGCGTCGGACGGTCCGCCGACGCCGACGTTCCGCTGGACGACCCCGACGTGTCCCGGATGCACTGCGCGGTGACGGTGATCGGCGGCGGCCGGGTCGCCGTGGCCGACCTCGGCTCCACCAACGGCACCGCCGTCGACGGCTCCCCGGTCGGGCTCCAGCCGGTCGCCCTGCCCCCCGGAGCCCTGCTGCGGGTCGGCGAGTCCACCCTGCGGCTGGCGCCCGCGAGCGCGCCCGCGCTGGCGGTGACCCCCGACCAGGAAGGCCACCTGTCGCTCGCGGCCCCCGCGAGCTCCGGCGGCCCCGACGGCCCCACGGGCGCCTTCCCCGACGCCCCCGGGAGCGCGGCGGGCGCCCGCGGCCCGGCCGGGCCGGAGGAGTACGACCCGCACGGGCCGCGCGGCCTGCACGCCCCGGCCACCGCCCCCCGTACGACACCGGGCGCCTCCGGGACCGCCCCGGAGACCACCGGGCCGTACGGACCGACCGGCGCGGCCGGCGCCGCCCGACCGGACACGCCCGCCTCCCCCGGAGGCCCCGGCGCGGCCGGTCCGGACGGGGCCCGGCCCGGATCCGGCCGCCGCCGGGGCCTCGGCGCGTGGGCCCGCCGGTGGGTGCGCGGGGAGGACATCGCGGAGGACATCGCGGAGGCGGTCGTCGCAGCCGCCGCGCCGCACCCCGACGACCCGGCCGCGCTGCTGCTGGCCGCGATGGGGCCCACCGGCCGCCTGTGGTCGCGTACGTCCGGGCGGGCCGGTGGCTCCGCGCTGCTGGAGGTCGGGCTCGGCGCCGGGAACCGGCTGTCGCTGCCCGCCGTCGGCGCCCTCGGCCTGGCGGGCCCGCGGGCCCGGCTGTCCGGGGCCGCCCGCTGGGTGGTCGCACAGCTCGCGGGACTGCACGCACCGGGGCAGCTGGAGATCGTGCTGGTCTGCGCCGACCGGGTCCGCCCGCTCGCCGACCGGCGGCGCGACTGGGGCTGGCTGGGCTGGCTGCCCCACGTACGGCCCGCGCACGGCCAGGACTGCCGCCTGCTCCTCGCGTACGACCGCGACCAGGCCGCCGCCCGCACGGCGGAGCTGACCCGGCGGCTCGACGACGGTCCGCTCGGCGCGCACTGGGCGAGTACCTCTCCCGAGCAGGTCCGGGAGGCGGCCGACGCCTACGCGGGTCCGTACACGCTCCTCGTCCTCGACGGCGACCCCGGCACCGGCGCGCTGCGCGACATCACCGGCCGGCTCGCCTCGCACGGCCCGGCCGCCGGGATCCACGTGCTGGTGCTCGCCGAGGCTCCGGCCGCCACCCCCGCCTCGCCGGTCCACGACACCTACGAGGCCGCCTGCGCGGCCACCCCCGCGTTCCGGGACTGCGGCGCGGTCGCCCTGCTCAGCGGGGACGTGGCCACGGCCGTGCAGACCTTCGCGGTCCGGGGCGGCCATCCCGTTCCGTCCGGCAGCACGGCTGTCTCCGACGCCGTCTCCACCGCCTGGGCCGAGCGGTTCGCCCGGGCCCTGGCCCCCCTGCGGCCCACCGACGGCGGGGCCTGCGGACCGGGCCGTCCCACGGCCGCGACGCTGCCCGCCACGGCCCGGCTGCTGGACGAGCTGGGACTGGCCCGGGCCACCCCGGCCTCCCTGATGGCCCGCTGGGCGGCCGCCACCGACCAGGGCCAGGGCCAGGGCGGCCTCGCCGAGATCGTGCTCGGCAGCGGGCGGCGCGGCCCCGTCGGCACCGAGCTGGTCCACGACGGCCCGCACCTGATCGTGGAGGGGCCCGCCGGGAGCGGGCGGACCGAGCTCCTGCGGTCGGTGGCCGCGTCACTGGCCGCGGGCGCCCGCCCGGACCGGCTCGGGCTGGTCCTCCTCGACGGGGCGGGCGGCGAGCGCGGGGACGGGCTGCTGCCCTGCACCGAACTCCCGCACGTCTCCGCGCACCTGGTCGCCTCCGATCCGCTGCGCATGCGGGAGTTCGCCCAGGCACTGGGCGCGGAGCTCAAGCGGCGGGCCGAGCTGCTGGACGGCGTCCCCTTCGCCGAATGGCACGCGCAGCGCGAGGTGTCGGGCCGGATGGTCGCGCCCCGCCGGCCCGCCCCGGGCGAGGTCCGCGGCGACGGCGGCTCCGCACCCGCCTCGCCGGGCCCCGGCGAGGCGGTACGGACGGGGACGCTCCGGCTGCGCGCCGCGGCGACCCGTACGGAACCGGTCGGGCCGAGCCCGCTGCCCCGCCTGGTGGTGCTGGTCGACGACCTCGACGCGCTGGTCGCGCCCGGGCTGGGCAGTGCCGGCCGGCCCGCCGCCGGCTCGGTGGTGCGGGCGCTGGAGGCGGTGGCCCGTGACGGTGCCCGGCTCGGCGTGCACCTGGTCGCGAGCACCTCCCGACCGGACCGCACGGCCGACACCGGCCCGGCCCGGACGGCGGCCCTGCGGGTGGAGCTCGAAGGCCCGGACCAGCCGGGGCCCGGCCGCGGCGTGCTGCGCTTCGCGGACGGCCGCACGGTCCCCTTCCAGGCAGGCCGGGTCACCGGGCGGATCCCCCGGACGGCGACCCTGCGACCGACGGTGGTGCCGGTGGAGTGGGAGCGGATGGGCGATCCGCCGGCCCGCCGGCCGGTGCGCGAACTGGGCAACGGCCCGACCGACCTCGCGCTGCTGGCCAGCGCCCTGGACCGAGCCGCGCACCTGGTCTCGGCGATACCCGTGCTGTTCCCTCCGGCGCCCCAGGACGCCTCGTAGCGGCGCCTCCCGGTGGCACTTCCCGGTGGCACCTCCCGGCGCCATGGACCTTCGCGGCCACCGCACCGTCCGGGACACCCCTGGGCCTCTCCTGCGGTTCGCGTCGGCGGGGCCCGCAGCGCCCGGTGCCGGGCGGGACGGCCCGGCGTCGCCCGAACATGACGGCCCCGGCCGCGCGGCCGTCCCGGTGAGGCGGTATTGCGGGGTCGAGCGGGTCGGCGTAGACCTTGTGGTCCGGGACACACCACGGGCATCGGGGGCAGAACCATGCGCGAGCACGGAACGGGCCGTACGCATCTCAGGTGGGCGGCGCTGGCCGCGGCGGGCGCGCTCGCGCTGACCGCGTGCGGCAGCGACGCGGAGCGGGAATCCCCGGCGCCGCAGGGCGCCACGGCCTCGCCCGGAGTGGAGTTACCCCGGCTGGACGGCGAGGAACTCCAGGTCGCGGCGGTCTGGACGGGGCCCGAGCAGGAGAACTTCACCAAGGTCCTGAAGGAGTTCGAGAAGCGGACGGGGGCGTCGGTCACCTTCGTCCCGGCCCAGGACCCGATCGTCACCTTCCTCGGCACCAAGATCGCCGGTGGGGCTCCACCGGACGTCGCGCTGCTGCCGCAGGTCGGGGCCCTGGTCTCGGCGGTGCAGAACAAGTGGGCGCAGCCGGTGGGCCCGGAGGCGCAGGCGCAGCTCGACAAGAACTACTCGGCGGGCTGGAAGTCCCTGGGCGCGGTCGACGGCACCCAGTACGGCGTCTACTACAAGGCTGCCAACAAGTCGCTGATCTGGTATAACGCGAAGGCCTTCGAGGCGGCGGGCGTGAAGCCGCCGACGACCTGGAAGGAACTGATCACCGCGGCGGACACCCTGTCGGCGTCGGGCACCCCGGCGGTCTCGGTCGCAGGAGCGGACGGCTGGACCCTCACGGACTGGTTCGAGAACATCTACCTCTCGCAGGCCGGCCCGGAGAAGTACGACCAGCTGGCCGCGCACCGGATCAAGTGGACCGACGACAGCGTCCAGCAGGCCCTGACCACGCTCGGTGAGTTGTTCGGACGCAAGGACTTTCTGGCGGGCGGCACGAGCGGGGCACTGGCCACCGAGTTCCCGAAGTCGGTGACGCAGACCTTCACGGGCGGCGACCGGCCGGCGGCCGCGATGGTCTTCGAGGGCGACTTCGTGGCGGTCAACATCGGACAGACCGAGGCGAAGATCGGCGAGGACGCCCTGGTCTTCCCCTTCCCGGCGGTCGGCGCGAAGGCCCCCGTGGTCTCGGGCGGTGACGTCGCCGTCGCGCTGAAGCCGTCGAAGGGCGCGCAGGCGCTGCTGACGTTCCTGGCGTCGGCGGACGCGGCGCAGATCCAGGCCCGTGAGGGCGGTTTCATCTCCCCGAACAAGGCGGTCGACCCGGCGGCGTACCCGGACGACATCCAGCGGGGCATCGCCAAGGCGCTGATCGCGGCGGGCGACGACTTCCGTTTCGACATGTCGGACCAGGCGCCGTCGGCGTTCGGCGGGACGCCGGGCGCGGGCGAGTGGAAGGCGCTCCAGGACTTTCTGGCGAACCCGTCGGACGTGGCGGGCACCCAGGCGAAACTGGAGGCGGACGCGGCCAAGGCCTACGGGAACTGATCCCGTGACGGCCCCCGCCGCGCACGGTCTGTCCACCGAGGCACGGCGCCGCCGCCTGGTGGCGGCGGCGTTCCTCCTGCCGGCCCTGGTCCTGCTCGGCGCACTCGTCGTGCAGCCCATCGGCTTCTCGCTCTACCGCAGCTTCTTCGACCGGTCCGGCGAGGTGTTCGTCGGGGGCGACAACTACCGGGAGATCCTCACCGACGACGCCATTCGCACCGCCCTGAAGAACACGGCGGTGTGGGTGGTGCTCGCACCGGCCACGGCCACCGCCCTCGGGCTGATCTTCGCAGTGCTCACCGAACGGGTGCGCTGGGGCACGGCGTTCAAGCTGCTGGTGTTCATGCCGATGGCGATCTCGATGCTGGCGGCGGGCATCATCTTCCGGCTCGTCTACGACCACGATCCCGACCGGGGCGCCGCCAACGCGGTCTGGGTCGGTGTCCACGACACCTTCGTACAGTCCTCGGCCTTCCCCAAGGCCCGGCCGGGCCGTGACTCGCCGCTGGCGGACGCGGGCGGGGGTGCCTTCGTGACCCGCGAGCCGGTGCGCGCGGGGAGCCCGGTGCTGCTGCCGCTGGTGGGCGTGGCCCCGGAGGCGCTGCCCGAGGGGACCCGTACGGCGGCCGCCCCGGCCGCGGCGGCGGGGAAGGTCACCGGCACCGTCTGGCAGGACTTCACCCGGGGCGGGGGCGGCGCGACGAACGTGATCGACCCGAGCGAGCAGGGCTTCTCCGGGATGCGGGTCGAGGCGGTCAAGGACGGCCGGGTGGTCGATTCCGCCACGGCCCGCGCCGACGGCACCTTCACCCTGTCGGCGAAGGCCGACGGGGCACTGCTGCGGCTGCCCGCGGCCAACTTCCGGGAGGCGTACGGCGGCGTGGAGTGGCTCGGCCCGACGCTGGTCACCCCGGCGGTCATCGGCGCCTACGTGTGGATGTGGGCCGGCTTCGCGATGGTGCTGATCGGGGCCGGGCTGGCCGCCGTACCGCGTGAACTGCTGGAGGCGGCGCGGGTGGACGGGGCGAACGAGTGGCAGGTGTTCCGGCGGATCACCGTCCCGCTGCTGGCGCCGCTCCTGGCGGTCGTGCTCGTCACGCTCGTCATCAACGTCATGAAGATCTTCGACCTGGTCTTCGTGATCGCGCCGGGGGCGGTCCAGGACGACGCGAACGTCCTCGCGCTCCAGCTGTACCGGACCTCCTTCGGCACCGATGCCGATCCGGGTCTGGGCAGCGCCATCGCCGTGCTGCTGCTGGTGCTGGTGATCCCGGTGATGCTCGTGAACATCCGCCGCCTGCGCAAGGAGGGGGCCCGATGACCCGTACCGAGACCGACACCGGCACCGGCACGGCAGCCGGAACCCGCACCGGCGCCGGCGCGGCGCCGGCCTCGCGTTCGGCGCCGTGGGCCGGGCGGGCCGCCGGCCTGCTGGCCGGCGGGGCCGTGCGCGTCTTCCTGGTCGTGGCGGCGCTGTTCTGGCTGCTTCCCACCCTGGGGCTGCTCGTCTCCTCCCTGGTCGCCCCGGCCGATCTGAACGACGGCGGCTGGTGGCAGGTCTTCAGCGCGCCGTCGCAACTGACCGCTGGGAACTACGAGCGGCTGCTGGCCAACGAGACGATCACCTCCTCGCTGCTGAACACGTTCGCGATCGCGGTGCCGGCCACCCTGCTCGTGCTGGTCCTCGGCGCGTTCGCCGGATACGCCTTCGCCTGGCTGGAGTTCCCCGGACGGGACTGGCTCTTCCTCCTCGTCGTCGGACTGCTCGTCGTCCCCGTGCAGGTGGCGCTGATCCCGGTGTCGGAACTGTTCGGAACCATCGGGCTGTTCGAGACCACGGCGGGCGTGGTGCTCTTCCACACCGCGTTCGGGCTGCCCTTCGCCGTGTTCCTGCTGCGCAACTTCTTCGCGGAGATCCCGCGCGAATTGCTGGAGGCCGCCCGCCTCGACGGCGCCGGTGAACTGCGGCTGTTCACACGGGTGGTGCTGCCGCTGGGCGGCCCGGCCATCGCCTCGCTCGGCATCTTCCAGTTCCTGTGGGTGTGGAACGACATGCTGGTGGCGCTGGTCTTCGCCGACTCGGCCAACCCGCCGATCACGGTCGCCCTCCAGCAGCAGGTACGGCAGTTCGGGAACAACATCGACGTGCTGGCGCCCGGAGCGTTCCTGTCGATGGTGGTGCCGCTCGTCGTCTTCTTCGCCTTCCAGCGGCAGTTCGTCACGGGGGTGATGGCCGGCGCGGTCAAGTAACCCCGCCCCGACTCCCGTGCGACGTCGACGCTCCGTAACCCGAATGCCACACACCGCGTAACCCGAACGCCACGCCGGGGGTTCCTGGGCGAAATGCCCGCGCCGACCCCTGGATGTGCCGTGCCCCGGTTCAGCGTCATCGTGCCCGCGTACAAGGTGCAGGCCTACCTCCAGGAGTGTCTGGACTCGGTCCTGACCCAGTCGTACCCGGACCTGGAACTGATCGCCGTCGACGACGCCTCCCCCGACGCCTGTGGTGCGCTCATCGACGAGTACGCGGCCCGCGACCCCCGGGTGACCGCGGTGCACCTGGCCCACAACCTGGGGCTGGGCCCGGCGCGGAACGCCGGGCTGGCCCGGGCCGCCGGCGACTACGTGATCTTCCTCGACGGCGACGACACCCTCGCCCCGGGCGCCCTGCAGGCCGTCACCGACCGACTGAAGGCCACCGGCTCCCCCGACGTCCTCGTCTACGACTACGCACGCGCCTACTGGTCCGGGGAACTGGTGCGCAACCGGCTCTCGCACCGGCTGTCCGAGGAGGGGCCGGCCAGCTTCCGGCTCGCCGACCGCCCCGCTCTGCTCGCCATGCTGATGGTGGTGTGGAACAAGGCGTACCGCCGCGAGTACGTCGAGCGCGAGGGCCTCGCATTCCCTCCGGGGCTCTACGAGGACGCCCCCTGGACCTATCCGGCGCTGCTGGCCGCGGAATCCGTCGCCGTCCTCGACCGGGTCTGCGTCCACTACCGTCAGCGGCGCACCGGATCGATCCTGACCACCCGCACCCCCCGCCACCTGGAGATCTTCGACCAGTACGACCGGGTCTTCGGCTACCTCGCCGGCCGGCCCGAGCTGGAGCGGTGGCGCTCCACCCTGCACCGCCGGATGGCCGAGCACTTCTGCGCCGTCCACTCCGACCCGCGCCGTCTCCCGCGCTCCGTCCGGGCCGAGTTCTTCCGCCGCGCCTCCGCCCTGCTGCGCCGCTACCGCGCCCCGGGCGACCGGAGTTCGCCGCCGCTGTCCCTGTCACGCACCGACCGGATCCGGCACGCCCTGATGCTGCTGGGCGCCCGGCGGAGCTACCGGCTGCTGTCGGTGCTGCGCTCGGCGGGGCTGGCGCTGGGCCGAGCCGCCGCGACGCTGGGGCGGGGCCTCGGGGAGTCCGCGCTGCGGCTGCACTACCGGATCCAGCGGCTGCTGCCACTGCGCCCGGAGCTCGCCGTCTTCTCCGCCTACTGGTACGGCGGTTACGCCTGCAACCCGGCGGCGATCGAGGCCAAGCTGCGCGAACTGGCGCCCCGGATGCGGACGGCGTGGATCTGCGACCCGGTGCACGCCGCGACGCTCCCGCGGGAGACGGTGGCGCTGCGGCCGGGTTCGACGGCGTACTGGAGCGCCCTGGCCCGGGCCGGATACCTGGTCTCGAACGTCGCCTTCGACCGTGCACTGGTCAAGCGGCCCGGCCAGGTCCTGCTCCAGACACAGCACGGCACCCCGCTCAAGCGGGTCGGCCTCGACCTCCAGGACCGGCCCGCGGCCGCCCCGACCACGGACTTCGCGGGCCTGCTGCGCGGCGCGGACCAGTGGGACTACCTGCTCTCCTCGAACCGGCACTCCACGCTGGTCTGGGAGAAGGCCGTCCCGTCCTCGTACACGACCCTCGAATACGGCTATCCGCGCAACGACCTCTTCCACCGGGCGAGCCGGACGGAGGTCCTGGAGCTGCGCGAACGCCTGGGGATCCCGGCGGGCTCGACGGCCATCCTGTATGCGCCCACCCACCGCGACTACCGCCGCAGCCGGCCGGACCACCTGGACTTCGAACGGCTCCTGCGCGAGCTGGGCCCGCGCTTCACGGTGCTGGTCCGCACCCACCTGACGTACGCGGACGCCGACCACCCGTGGGAGCCCCATCCGCGCCTCGTGGACGTCTCCTCCCACCCGTCGGTGGAAGAGCTGTGCCTGGCCTCCGACGCGCTGGTCACCGACTACTCGTCCCTGATGTTCGACTACGCGGTGCTGGACCGGCCCATCGTGATCCACGCGGACGACTGGGAGGCGTACGAGGCCGCCCGGGGCACCTACTTCGACCTGCGGTCGGCCCCGCCGGGGGCGATCGCCCGCACCCAGGACGAGCTGGTGGACATCTTCACCACGGGCCACTGGCAGGGCTCGCGCTCCGCCCAGCTGCGCTCGGCCTTCCGCGCGCGCTTCTGCTCCTACGACGACGGTCACGCGGCGGAGCGGGTGGTCCGCCGGGTCTTCCTGGGCCAGCCGACCCCGTCCCCGGCGGTCACCCCCTTCCCGGACCGCCACCCGGCCCCACCGGCCCCGGCCCCCACCGCCCCGGAGCTGGCGCTGTCCCCCGTCTGGCCGTAGGGCCCGCGGACCGCCCCGGGCGGCTGCCCGCGCGCGAAGAAGCCGCCCGACGACGTGCCGCCCGGCGACGTCAGGCCGGGCCCGCGGCCGACCTCAGGCCCGCCACGACCTGGTCGGCCAGGGCATCCAGGTGGGCGGGGGTCACCGTGTCGCGGACGACGACCTGACGCCAGTAGAGCGGGCCGATCAGCAGGTCGAGGGCGTGGTCGGGGCTGATCTCCGCCGGGAGTTCACCGCGGGCGACGGCGTCCGAGACGATGCCCTGCGCCATGCGGTGCTGGCCGTCCAGGAGGGCTCCCCGGACCGCGTCCGCGAT
Source organism: Streptomyces sp. NPDC058880 (assembly GCF_042742535.1). Classification (NCBI taxonomy): domain Bacteria; kingdom Bacillati; phylum Actinomycetota; class Actinomycetes; order Kitasatosporales; family Streptomycetaceae; genus Streptomyces; species Streptomyces sp. NPDC058880. The sequence goes on along the minus strand of NZ_JBHYMC010000037.1, from coordinate 2,247 downwards.
CTCCGGGTTGCGGGAGGCCTCGACCAGCAGGTCGGGGATCACCGCCGAGGCCACGGGGTGCCGTAGTACGTGTGACATGACTTCCAGCAGGGCGCGTACGTCCCCGTGGAGCGAGCCGGTCGCCGGCACCGGCAGGCCGTCCACCGCGAAGGCCCCGACCAGGTCCAGCACCAGGTGCAGCTTGGACTTCCACCGCCGGTACACGGCCGTCTTGCCGACCCCGGCCCGCCGGGCGATGCCCTCGATGGACATCCGGGCGAACCCGACCGCGGCCAGCTCCTCCAGCACCGCGTTGCGGATCGCCTCGGTTACGTCCTCGCGCAGGACGGCGGCACCGGCGGGGGCGCGGCGGGCGGAGGCGGCGGAGGCGGAGGGGTCCATGGTCATGCACAGAGCATAGCCGCGCCCCGTCACGACGATACGGTTGCGTTCCATCGATCAACGCCCTAACCTCGCCGTAGCGACGATACGGACCCGTCCCGACCAACGTCGAAAGCGAACCTGTGACCACCGCGACCGCATCCAAGAACGCGCCCGCCGCCTCCGCGGAACGCGCACGGCTGGCCGCCGCACACGGCCTCACGCTCAGCGGCGCCCGCCCCACGCTCCCCCGCTACATCGCGCAGCTCTGGCAGCGCCGCCACTTCGTGAGTGCCTACGCGACCGCCCGCATGCAGGCCACGTACAGCACGGCGAGGCTCGGCCAGGTCTGGCACCTGGTGACCCCGCTGCTCAACGCCGCGGTCTACTACTTCATCTTCGGCCTCGTCCTGAAGGCCAGCCACGGGGTGCCGGACTACGTCCCGTTCCTGATCACCGGGATCTTCGTCTGGGACTTCATCAGCAGCTCCGTGAACGCCGGCACCCGCGCCGTCCACAGCAACCTCGGTCTGGTCCGCGCCCTGCACTTCCCGCGTGCGAGCCTGCCGATCTCCACCGTCGTACAGCTCTTCCAGCAGCTGCTCGTCTCCATAGCCGCCCTGGTCGTCCTGCTGCTGGCCTTCGGCCAGCGGCCCGGCCCGGCCTGGCTCCTGGCCCTGCCGGCGCTCCTGCTCACCGCCGTCTTCGCCGCCGGCTGCGCCATGGTCATGGCCCGCATCGGCAGCAGGAGCCCCGACGTCAGCCAGCTGATGCCGTTCGTCCTGCGTACGTGGATGTACACCTCGGGCGTCATGTGGTCCATCGACCAGGTGCTCAAGGCGGACGACCTGCCCCACTGGGTGCTGGTGGCGCTGAAGGCCAACCCGCCGGCCGTCTACATCGACCTGATGCGCTTCGCGCTGATCGACAGCTTCCCCGCGCACGCGCTCCCGCACCACGTGTGGCTTCTGGCCGCCGGCTGGGCGCTGCTGGCGGGCGTCGGCGGGTTCATCTACTTCTGGAAGGCCGAGGAGGCGTACGGACGTGGCTGAGACGAAGACCGGCACCCGGGTGCCCACCGTGATCGCGGACGGGGTCCACGTCATCTACAAGGTCCACGGCGCCGGCGCCCGCAAGGGCGCTGCCACGGCGGCGCTGAGCCGGATCTTCACCCGCGGCCCCGCCCCCGGGATGCGCGAGGTGCACGCGGTCAAGGGCGTCTCCTTCACCGCCTACGAGGGCGAGGCCATCGGCCTCATCGGGTCCAACGGCTCGGGCAAGTCCACCCTCCTCAAGGCCGTCGCCGGCCTCCAACCGGTGGCCCGCGGCCGGATCTACTCGCGCGGCCAGCCGTCCCTGCTCGGTGTGAACGCCGCCCTGATGAACGACCTGACCGGCGAACGCAACGTCATGCTGGGCGGCCTCGCGATGGGCATGACAAGGCAGCAGATCCACGAGCGGTACGCGGGGATCGTCGACTTCTCCGGCATCAACGAGAAGGACGACTTCATCTCCCTGCCGATGCGGACGTACTCCTCCGGCATGGGCGCCCGGCTGCGCTTCTCCATCGCCGCCGCCAAGGACCACGACGTCCTGATGATCGACGAGGCGCTGGCCACCGGTGACGCCGCCTTCCAGCGGCGCAGTCAGGCCCGCATCGAGGAACTCCGCGCGCGCGCCGGCACCGTCTTCCTGGTCAGCCACGCCGTCAACACGGTCCGCGAGACCTGCGACCGCGCGATCTGGCTGGACTCGGGCGTCCTGCGGATGGACGGTCCGGCGGATCAGGTCTGCGCCGCCTACGAGAAGTCCAGCCGCTCCGGCGCCTGAGGCGCCGCCCTGCGCCACCGCGGACGCGAACGGGCCGGGCCCGGGACCCTATGGTCC